>NZ_JAIBFH010000059.1 GCF_019459675.1 Arenimonas sp. | reverse complement strand
GTGGCCGACGTGGAGTCGGCCGATCCGGCCTACAGCGAGTTCGTCTCGGCGGCCCCGACCTTCAACACCGCCCGCGCCCAGATCGGCGGCTTCAGCTACGGCACCGTGCAGGCCGTGCTGGGCGACACGCAGCCGATCACGATCGACGGTCTGGCCGTCGAGTTGGCCGACCTGATGGGTGCGAACACCGCGCTCAACTTCTCGGGTGATTTCGAAGCGGCGAGCGACGTGTTCTTCAGCCCGGCGGCGGACTGCAGCGTCAACATCCAGTCGGCCGACGACTTCGACGACACCGGCGCCACGTTCGTGATCGGCGCTGCCGCCACGCCCAACCACTTCCTGTGCTACCAGGCCGGCGGCGACCCGATCCGCGCGAGCGACTACACCGTGGCCCTGGCCCCGGTGTCGGCCGCCCCGGCGGTTTACGCCGTCACCCCGCGCGGTCCGCTGGCGCTGGGCGCCATCACCCGCAACGGCGCGGAGCTGCAGGCCCCGCTGGCGCAGGTGCCCGATGGCTACCTGAGCCGGATGGTGCTGACCAACACCGGTTCGCAGGCCCGCGAGTACGTGATTGAAGTGCTGGGTGAAACCGGCAACGTCATCTCCACCGCCAACCTCACCGGCACCGTGCCGGCGGCCGGCACGCTGGTGGTGGACCTGGACTCGGTGCTGACCGGCTTCACCGCGGCTCCGCGCGCCACGCTGAACGTGACGGTGTCGGGCCCGAACAAGCAGATCCAGGGCCTGTACCAGATCGTCAACCCGGAGTCGGGCACGGTCAGCAACCACGTGATGGTCCGCCCCGGCACCAACTGATACACGCCGCGGCACGCAACATGGAAAGGCCCGCTTCGGCGGGCCTTTTCCTTTGGGGATCGGTCCGCGGTACTGGCGGCGGAAGTTAACCTGACCCCGTTCCTGCTGCCCGCCGATCTCAGCCGTTGAGGTATTCGTCTTTCAGGCGGACGTAGTGTTTGGCGCTGTAGTAGAGCTGTTCGATTTCCTTGTCGGACAGGTGGCGGACGGGCTTGGCGGGGTTGCCCAGCCACAGTTCGCCGCTCATGACGGTTTTGCCCGGCGGCACTACGGCGCCGGCGCCTACGAAGCCGTGCTGCTGGATCACGGCGCCGTCCAGCACCGTGGCACCCATGCCGATCAGGCAGGCGTTGCCGATGGTGCAGGCGTGGATGATGGCGCCGTGGCCGATGGTGACGTCGTCGCCGATCAGGCAGGGCCAGCCGTCGGGCTGGGTGTAGGGGCCGTCGTGGGTGACGTGCACGATGGTGCCGTCCTGGATATTGGTGCGGGCGCCGATGCGGATGTGGTTCACGTCGCCGCGCACCACGCAGCCGGGCCAGATCGAGCTGTCCTCGCCCAGGTGCACGTCGCCGATGACGCAGGCGGCGGGGTCGACGTAGGCGCGGGCGCCGAGGGTGGGGACGATGCCCCGGAAGGGTCGGATGTTCATGGGGCCATTCTAACCAGCCCTTCGCACCGCCCGGACAGGCTGGGTTTACACTGGGGAAATGGACACCCACGCGCACGACCCCATCGACCTCCGCCCCCTGCTGGACCAGGTGCGGGCCGCCCAACGCCGCAAGGTGCCCGACTATGCCCAGCGCATGGCCGACCTGGACCGCCTGGGCCAGGCCGTCCGCAAGCACAAGGACGAGCTGACCAAGACCGTGTCGGCCGACTTCGGCCGCCGGTCCCGCCATGAAACCCTGGCGGCCGACATCATGACCACGCTGGACGAGATCGCCTACCTGCGCCGCCACCTCAAGGCCTGGATGCGCCCGCGCCACCGCGGCACCAACCTGGCCTTCCTGCCGGCCCGCAGCGAAATGCGGCCCATGCCACTGGGCGTGATCGGCATCGTCGCGCCCTGGAACTACCCCATCCAGCTGGCCCTGATCCCCCTGGCCGACGCCATCGCCGCCGGCAACCACGTGCTGATCAAGCCGTCCGAACACACCCCGCGCACCGCGCATCTGCTGGCGCGCCTGATCGCCGAAGTGTTCCCGGCCGACCGGGTTTCGGTGGTGCAGGGCGATGCCGAAGTGGGCGCGGCCTTCACCTCGCTGCCCTTCGACCACTTGGTGTTCACCGGCTCCACCGTGGTGGGCCGGGCCGTGATGGCCGCGGCCGCACCCAACCTGGTGCCGCTGACGCTGGAGCTGGGCGGCAAGTCGCCCGTGCTGGTCGCGCCGGGCTACCCCATCGACCAGGCCGCCGACCGCGTGGCCGCCGGCAAGTGCTTCAACGCCGGCCAGACCTGCGTGGCGCCCGACTACGTGTTGGTGCCGCGTGCGCAGCGCGACGAATTCGTGCGCGCCTACCTGGCCAGCGTGCGCAGGCGCTACCCGTCGCTGGCCGCCAACCCCGACTACACCGCCGTGGTGAACCACCGCCAGGCCAACCGCCTGCGCGAATGGATCGACGACGCCCGCGACCGCGGTGTCACCGTCATGCAGTACCGCCCGGACAGCGAAACCCCGCCGCCCGGCGTGGAAGTGATCCCGCCCACCGTGCTGCTGGACCCGCCGGACGAGGCCAAGGTGATGCAGGAAGAAATCTTCGGTCCGCTGCTGCCGGTGAAAAGCTACGACAGCCACGACGAAGCCATCGCCTACATCAATGGCCGCGACCGCCCGCTGGCCTTCTACCCGTTCGACCGCGACCGCAAGCGCCTGCGCCGCACCCTGGATACCGTGGTGGCCGGCGGCGTGTGCGTGAACGACTGCCTGATCCAGTTCGGCCAGCATGAGCTGCCGGTGGGCGGCGTCGGCCCCAGCGGCATGGGCCAATACCACGGCCACGACGGCTTCCTGGCGTTCAGCAAGCTGATGCCGGTGCTGTACCAGTCGCGCCTGAACGGCATGTTCGTGTTCGACCCGCCGTTCGGGAAGCTGGCTGATTTCGTGGTGAAATTCTTCACGCGCTGACCCCCTCGCGGTTGTTTTCGCAGCCGCGCAGCGCCATCTGGACTGTCATGACTACTGAAAACCCCCTGCTTGCCTCCGGTGAACTGCCTGCGTTCTCGGCCATCACGCCCGAGCACGTGAACCCCGCCATCGACGACGTGCTGGCCGGCTTCCGCGCCGAGGTGGACCGCCTCACCGCCGACCCGTCCGCGCGCGATTTCGCCACGCTGCTGGCGCCGCTGGAGCGCTGGGAAGAGCGCCTGGGCCGCACCTTCGCGCCGGTGTCGCACCTGCACGGCGTGAAGGATTCGCCCGAACTGCGCGAAGCCTATTCCGCGGCGCTGGAAAAACTCACCGAACACGGCACCGAACTGGGCCAGAACCGCGCCCTGTACGAAGCGGTGAAGGCGGTGCGCGAAGCCCCCGGCTTCGACGCCATGGACCTGGCCCGCCGCACGGTGGTGGAAGACAGCCTGCGCGGCTTCCGCCTGTCGGGCGTGGCGCTGGAGGAACCGGCGCGGTCGCGCTTCAAGGACATCCAGAACCAGCTCAGCAAGGTGGAAACCGAATTCGAGGAAGCCGTGCTGGACGCCACCGACGCCTGGACCCGCCCGGTGGCCGAAGACGAACTCGCCGGCCTGCCCGAGTCGGCGCGCGCGATGCTGCGCACCATGGCCCAGGAGAAGAAGCTCGAAGGCCACCTGGCCACGCTCAAGGGCCCGGTGGTGCAGGCCATCCTGACCTTCGCCGACAACCGCGCGCTGCGCGAACAGCTCTACACCGCCTACAACACCCGCGCCTCCGACCAGGGCCCGCAGGCCGGCAAGCACGACAACAGCGCGCGCATCGAAACCATCCTGGCGCTGCGCCACGAAGCGGCCAACCTGCTGGGCTTCGATTCCAACGCGCACTTGTCGCTGGCCGACAAGATGGCCGGCACGCCCGAGCGCGTGCTGCGCTTCCTGCGCGAACTGGCCGCGAAGGCCAAGCCGGTGGCGCGGCGTGAGCTGGACGAACTCAAGAAGTTCGCCGCCGCCGAACTGGGCATCGCCGAACTGCAGCCCTGGGACGTGGCCTACGCGTCGGAAAAGCTGCGCGAACAGCGCTTCGCCTTCAGCGAGGAAGACCTCAAGCCCTACTTCCCGCTGCCGGCCGTGATGCAGGGCCTGTTCACCGTGGCCGAACGCGTGTTCGGCGTGAAGCTGGTGGAGCGCCACGGCGTGGACACCTGGCATCCCGACGTGCACTTCTTCGACGTGGTGGACCACGACGGGACCATGCGCGCGGGCGTCTACCTTGACCACTACGCCCGCTCGGGCAAGCGCGGCGGCGCCTGGATGGACGTATGCCGGTCGCGCATGAACGACGGCGACGCGCTGTTCAAGCCGGTGGCCTACCTGACCTGCAATTTCGCACCTCCGGCTGAAGGCAAGGCCGCGCTGCTGACCCACGACGACGTGATCACGCTCTTCCACGAGTTCGGCCACGGCATCCACCACCTGCTCACCGAGGTGGACTGGCCCAGCATCGGCGGCATCAGCGGCGTGGAGTGGGACGCGGTGGAGCTGCCCAGCCAGTTCATGGAGAACTTCGCCTGGCAGCGCGAGGCGCTGGACCTGTTTGCGCGCCACCATGAAACCGGCGAACGCCTGCCCGACGACCTGTACGCGAAGATGCTGCAGGCCCGCCACTTCCACGCCGGCCTGTTCCTGGTGCGGCAGCTGGAATTCGCGCTGTTCGATTTCCGCCTGCACCTGGAATACGACCCGGCCGAGGGTGCGCGCGTGCTCGAGGTCATCGACGACGTGCGCCGCGACGTGGCCGTACTGCCGCCGCCGGCCTGGCATCGCGGCCCGCACGCGTTCACCCACATCTTCTCGGGCGGCTACGCGGCCGGCTACTACAGCTATCTTTGGGCCGAGGTGCTGAGCGCCGACGCGTTCGCCGCCTTCGAAGAGGCCGGCGTGTTCGACGCCGCCACCGGGGCCCGCTACCGCCGGGAAATCCTGGCCGTTGGCGGCTCGCGCCCGGCGCTGGAAAGCTTCATCGCCTTCCGCGGCCGCGAACCCGAACCCGACGCGCTGCTGCGCAGCTACGGTCTTGCCGCCTGACGTGACTCCCGCGGTGCCTGGGCCATGAACCCAGGCCGCCGCCTCTCGCTGATCGTCGCGTGTGCGCTGTTCATCGAGAACATGGATTCCACCGCGATCGCCACGTCGCTTCCCGCGATCGCGGCGGACCTGGGTACCGAGCCGATTGCGCTCAAGCTGGCGCTCACGGCCTACCTGCTGTCGCTGGCGGTGTTCATCCCGGTCAGCGGCTGGGTGGCGGATCGTTTCGGCGCCCGTTCGACCTTCATGGGGGCCATCGCGGTGTTCCTGCTTGGCTCGCTGGCTTGCGCCGCCAGCAGCTCGCTCGAACAGCTGGTGGCGGCCCGCTTCGTGCAGGGCATGGGCGGCGCGCTGATGGTGCCGGTGGGCAGGCTGGTGCTGCTGCGCACCGTGCCCAAGAACGAACTGGTGCAGGCGCTGAGCTGGCTGACGATTCCCGCACTGGTGGCGCCCATGATCGGGCCGCCGCTGGGCGGACTGATCTCGACCTATGGCGACTGGCGCTGGATCTTCCTGATCAACATCCCGATGGGCATCCTCGGCATCTTCCTGGCCCGTCGCTACATCCCCGACCTGCGCGAAGCGGTGCCGCCGCTGGACTGGCGCGGTTTCGCGCTTTCGGGGCTGGGCCTGGCGCTGGCGCTGTTCGGCTTTTCCACCTTGGGACGGCACATGGTGTCGACGTCGCTGGCCGTTTCGTGCCTGGTGCTGGGCGTGGCCGCGATGGCCGGCTACGTCTGGCATGCGCGCGTGCATCCGCATCCGCTGATCGACCTGAACCTGTTCCGCCACCACACCTTCCGCGCCGGCGTGCTGGGCGGCGCGCTGTTCCGCATCGGCATCGGCGCCACACCCTTCCTGCTGCCGCTGATGCTGCAGCTGGGCTTTGGCCTCACCGCGCTGCAGTCGGGCCTGCTGACCTTCGCCTCGGCCATGGGCGCGATCTTCATGAAGACCATGGCCGCCAGCGTGCTCAAGCGCTTCGGTTTCCGGCGCGTATTGTGGGTGAACGCCCTGCTGGCGTCGGCCATGCTGGCAGCGTTCGGACTGTTCACCGCGCAAACGCCGCACGCCGTGATCATCGCGGTGCTGGTGGTGTCGGGCTGCTTCCGTTCGCTGCAGTTCACCAGCCTCAACGCCATCAGCTATGCCGAAGTGGAGTCGCCGAAGATGGGCCAGGCCAGCAGCCTGTCGGGCATGGCGCAGCAGTTCTCGCTGGCGCTGGGCGTGGCGATCGGCGGCTATGGTCTGCAGTTGGCCGGCGAAATCACCGGCACGGCGTACACCGACGCCGGCAACTTCAGCTGGGCATTCCTGCTGGTGGGGCTGGTGTCGGCGGCCTCGGCCTGGGTGATGTTCCGGCTGCCGGCCAATGCGGGCCACGAGATGGCCGGGCGGGCCGAGGCCGGGCAGGAAGTGGCCGAACCCAAGGCCGCCCAGCGGCCCGGCACCTGATCAGCGCGCGGCGAAGAACCCGGTGAACGCGTCGATGGCGCGCGCCAGCCCGGCGTCGTCGATGTCCAGGTGCGTCACCAGCCGCAGCCGCGGGCCGCTGCCGGCCATCAGGACGCCGTGCGTCCTGAGGTGCGAAGCCAGCGCCGCCGTGGCGTCGGCCGGCACCGTGATGAACACCAGGTTGGTCTGGGGCGTTTCCACGTCCACCCCGGGCAACCGGCGCAGCGCATCGGCCAGCACGCGCGCCCGCCGATGGTCCTCAGCCAGTCGTTCCACGTGGTGGTCCAGCGCGTGGCTGGCCATGGCCGCCAGCAGCCCGGCCTGGCGCCAGCCGCCGCCCAGCACCTTGCGCCAGCGGCGGGCCTTGGCAATCACTTCGGCGCTGCCCACCAGCACCGAACCGGCCGGTGCGCCCAGGCCTTTGGAAAGGCAGACCGACACACTGTCGAAGTGGCGGGTGATTTCGCGCGCCGCGACCCCCGAGGCGATCGCGGCATTGAACAGGCGGGCGCCGTCGAGGTGGTGCACCAGCCCGCGCGAGCGTGCGAACGCGGCCGCTTCGGGCAGGTAGGCCAGGGGCAGCGCGCGCCCGTGCCAGGTGTTCTCCAGCGCCAGCAGCCGCGTGCGTGCGTAATGCGGGTCGCCCAGCGGCTTCACCGCGCTGGCCAGTTTTTCCAGCGGTAGCGTGCCGTCTTCAGCCTGCACGATCGGCTGCGGCTGGATTGAACCCAGCACCGCGGCACCGCCGCCTTCGTATTTGTAGGTGTGCGCGTCCATGCCCACCAGGTATTCGTCGCCGCGTTCGCAGTGCGCCATCAGCGCAGCCAGGTTGGACTGGGTGCCGCTGGGCAGGAACAGGCCCGCCTCGAAGCCCAGGTCGGCCGCCAGCCGCGCCTGCAGCGCATTCACGCTGGGGTCGTCACCCATCACGTCGTCGCCCACTTCGGCGCGCAGGCCCGCTTCGCGCATGGCGGCGGTGGGGCGGGTGACGGTGTCGCTGCGCAGGTCCACGGCGGTGGTCATGGCTTGCGGGGGCTTTCGGGCACGTAGCGCAGGGTGAGGTGGGTGAGCCCGGCCACGCCGGTGGGCGAACGCCAGGCCAGCGTCGCGGGCGTGCGCGACAGCGTGACCCGGCCGCTGCCGGCGCGCAGCGTCAGGGATTTCTTCCTGCTTGCCGCCAGCACCTGCACGGCGTCACGCAGCGCGCCGTCCTCGAGTGCGTCGCGCGGCGTGCGGACTTTCCCGGAGGCGCGAATGCGGGTGGCCAGTTCCTCCTGGCTCGCGAGCGATTTGCCGTCGTGGGTGAAAACAGCGCCGGCCGCGAGGTAATGCACCCGCGCCGCGAGCGCGCCGCTGGCGTCGGCCGGCAGCCGTTCGAACACCCAGGCACCGCTGGCGCCCAGCGTTTCCAAGGTCATCGCATCGGGGGTGCCCGTAACGTGCAGGGCGCTGGTTTCATCCACGCCCGCCGCCAGCGGCACCTGCGCCTCGTGCATCAGGGTGAGCAGGCGCAGCTCGCGGGCGCGCTCGGAGAAATGCGTGTCCAGCGTCCAGCCGGGCAGCAGGCCCAGGCCCCCTGCGGGCCAATAGGTCAGGCTGTCTTCGGACAGCCCGTCGGCGCAGCGTCCCGCCTCGCCGCAACCGGGGTCCATCGGCGCGCGCGCCAGCGCCCCGGCGCGCAGCGCCTGCGCGCTGTCGCCGTTGCTCAGCATCGCCGCCCCACCCTGCACCGCGGTGCCGGCGCTGGTGCCGCCGACCACCAGCGTGCCGGCGGCCGAGGCCTTGCGCAGCGACAGCAGCCAGGCGTTGGCCTGGTCGTCGCCGTCGAAGAAAGCGCGGCGGTGCAGCCACTGGTCGCCGCCGGCGAAGAACACGCCTTCCACCAGCTCCGGCAGGCTGGCCGTCAATGGATCGATACACGCCCGCCACTGCAGGGCGCCGAGGTCGGGATAAACCGCATCGCGCGCCGACAGCCTGAGGTGTTCGCGACGCAGCGAATCGAGCTGGTCGCAGTCGCCTCCCTGCAGCGTGGCGGCCATGAACGCCGCGTCCACCGGCCACCACTGGGCGACCGCGCCCAGCTCGCGGAACGCATCGAGGTAGAAATCCACCGGCTCGAACGGATCGCTGGCCGATGCCGTGACCACGATGATGCGCGGCCGCGCGCCCGGGCGCCGTTTGGCGGCGGCGGCGACGAAGGCGCGCAGTACGTCCACGCCTTCCTGCTGCTGGCTTTGCGCCAGATACGAGCGCTCGCGGCGGCGGACGCCTTCGTCCAGCTGCGGCAGCTCCAGCGCCGAAAGAATCGCCGCGCGCTCGTCAGCCAGAAGCCGCCGCCACGGTGCCGCGGCACCAGCCGTGCAGTCGCCGCGCGGACATTCGCGCTCCAGAGCCTCTTCCAGCGCCGCGCGCTCCCAGGGCTGTTCGCGGCGGACGCCGGCCAGCATCGCGGCCAGCACCGCGCTGTCGGGCGCACCGCTGCGGCCCCGCCACATCAGCGGATCGAGCGCGCGCGCAATGCCGACTTCATCAACGCGGTACTGCGACGGCTTGCGGGCGCCCGCCGCCTCAGGCGGCGCCCGGCAGGCGGTCGGGGCCAGGTCCGAACAGGTGCGCAAGGCGCCGCCGGCGAGGAAGAATTCGGGGGGCATGGGGGGCGCCGGGGGCGAGGCGAAGGCGCTCCCCGTGGCCGCGAGCAGCAGGAGAATCAAGGTCTTGGGCATGGCGAAACCCTAGCGGCGGCGCGTCCCGACGGCAAGTGCACTTGACGGCGGCGTGAAACCGGGAGTATCACTTTGCGGGAACAACGAATGGTCGCCATGTCCAAACCCCGCAACCACATTCGTCATATCGGCCCCACCTACTACCTCAGCGAGTGGTGGGACGAGTAGGGCCATCCCCGGGCCCGACGCCGACCGCAGGGTCGGTGAACCGCCGTCCCTGACGGCGCACCATCCAAGTTCACGCCGCTTTGCGCGCCCCCGGGCGCGGCTGCGGCCGTTCCGGGGGAATCAAATGAAATCCTTGCTCAATCCATTGGCCTTCGCCGTGGCGATGGCCCTGGCCGCACCGGCTGCGTTCGCCCAGTCCAGCGCCACCACGACTGCCGACACCGCCGAAGACGAGGCCGTGACCCTCGACGCCGTCACCGTCACGGGCAGCAACCTGCGCGGCATCGACCTGCAGGAAGCCCAGCCGATCACCATCCTCGACGCCGAGGACATCAAGCAGTTCGGCGCCTCCAACGTTGGCGACCTGCTCAAGCAGATCACCGAAACCGGCGGCGGCACCGGCAATTTCAGCACCGCCAACTCCGGCGCGCTGCAGGCCGACGCCCCCGCCGGCACCGCAGGCGCGTCGCTGCGCGGCCTGGGCACGTCGTCCACCCTCACCCTGGTGAATGGCCGGCGCGTGGCCGCGTCCTCGTTCGCCAATGGCTCCGAGAACTTCGTCGACATCAACGCCATCCCGATGGCGGCCATCGACCGCATCGAGATCCTCACCACGGGCGCCTCGGCCATCTACGGTGCCGACGCCGTGGCCGGCGTGATCAACCTGGTGCTCCGCAAGGACTTCGAAGGCCTGCGCCTGTCGGCCAGCTACGGCGACTCCAGCCGCGGCACCGACGAAGGCCGCTTCAACGCCAACCTGGTGGCGGGCTTCGCGCGCGACCGCGTGCGCGGCATGCTGATCGTGGATGCCTACCAGCGCAATGCGCTCTACGACCGCGACCGGGCCATCTCGGCCGTCGAGCCGCGGCCTTCGCAGCAGGGCATCTTCCCGAGCTTCAACGACCTGGATTTCGCCCAGGACGACATCGTCGAGGCCGCCTGTCCGCCCGACCAGTTCGGCATCGGCCGCTTCGGTGAATACTGCGAAGTGAACCGCAACGCCTTCACCGCCACCGACCCGCAGCTCGAGACGTTGGGCGCCTACGGCACGCTGTCGGTGGACGTCGCCGACGGGATGGAGTTCTTCGCCGAGCTGGCGCTGCAGCGCAACCAGTCCCGCGCCGATTCCGCGCCGGCGCCGTGGACCGAGGAGCTGATCGGCTTCAATCATCCGGGCATGCCGGCCGAGCTGCGCCAGCGTTTCATCGACCAGGGTTTCGACACCACCGCCCTGGTCGGCATCGGCCGCTTCCCGGATGCGCGCACGCTGGAAGTGACCACCCGGAACTGGCGCATCCTGAACGGCCTGCGCGGCAGCGTCGGCGCCTGGGACTGGGAAACCACGCTGTCCGCGGCCCGCAGCAAGTCGCGCCAGGAGGCGGTGGCGGGCATCTATAACGTCGCCCGCATCCGCGCCGGCCTGCTGGGCGAACTGTGCGCCAGCGGTGCCACCAACTGCAGCCCCGGCAGCGGCGGCCTGTGGTACGACCCGTTCAACGGCCAGGCCGGCAATACCCAGCAGGTGCTCGACCTGGTGCGCGAACGGGTGCCGCGCGACGGCACGTCCACGCTTTACGCCTGGGACGGCAAACTGACCGGCACGCTCGGGTCGCTGGGCGGCGGCGACGTGGCCTGGGCCTTCGGCGCTGAGCTGCGGCGCGAGGAGATCAGCGACGAGCCTTCGACGCTGGCCACCATCGACCGCACCACGGGCGAAGTGCCGGTGTACGGCTTCGGCTCCACGGCAGTGGACGCGTCGCGCACGCAGTGGGCGCTGTTCGCTGAAACCAACCTGCCGCTGACCGACACCTTCGACGTGCGCCTGGCCGCGCGCTACGACCAGTACGACGACTTCGGCGGCGACGTGAACCCGTCCGTCGGCCTGCGCTGGCGCGCCACCGACAGCGTGCTGCTGCGCGGCGGCTGGAATACGTCCTTCCGCGCACCGTCCCTGGCCCAGGTCGGCGCTGGCACCTCGCTCAGCTCGGGCGCGCTGCCGTGCTCGGTGGGCAGCGAGTTCTTCACCAGCTTCTGCGGCGGCTTCGCCGGCGACGACGGCTACCTGTCGGAGATCTACGGCAACCCCGACCTTGACGCCGAAACCTCCACCGCCTGGTACCTGGGCACGGTGTTCAACCTGGGCGACCGCACCACGCTGACCGTGGACTACTGGAACTTCGACCAGCGCGACCTGGTGGACATCGACCCGCTGGAGCTGTTCCGCCAGGCGCAGTTGGATCCGAGCCTGGTTTACAACTCGCGCCCGCGCGCCGGCGACGCCAACCGGCGCGTGCTGCTGCCGGGCATCATCGGCATCGCCACCCGCGGCGGCGACATCGGCGACCCGGTGGACGACGTGCAGCTGCAGCTGATCAACATCGGCCAGCAGCGCACCGACGGCATCGACCTGGGCCTGGACCACGCGTTCCGCGAAGGCGACTGGGGCCAGTTCGACGCCTACCTGGACGTCACCTGGACCCATTCGTTCGAGCGCAGCGAATCGTGTTCGCCCGACGAGGTCAGCACGCGCCGCGGTGCCGGCGAGTGCAGCAACGGCCAGCGTCTGTTCGAGCGGGTGGGCGAGTTCCGCTACCCCGAGTGGCTGGTGAACACCGGCCTGAGCTGGGGCAAGGGCGACTGGAGCGCGCGGTTCTGGGTGAACCACGTGGACGGCTTCTACGACGACGACGAACAGTCCAACGTGCCGGCCGGGCGCCGCGTGTCGTCCTGGACCACCCTCAACGCCAGCGTGAACTGGGACCTGGACGATCGCCAGTCGCTGGGCTTGAACATCCGCAACCTCGGCGACCGTGATCCGCCGCGTGCGCTGGGTTCGGCCACCAACTTCGACGACTACAACCACAACTCGCTGGGTCGTTTCGTAACCCTCAACTACATCTACAGGCATTAAGGCTTTGACCACCTCCGATCCGACGACGGCGCCCAAGGGCGTCGACACTCTCCTGATACTGCTGGCGATTGCATTGCTGGCAGCGCTGGTGGTGCCGCTGGTTCCGGCGGGGCTGTTCGAGCCCGGTGCACCGGTGGCGTTGGATCGGTTTGTGTGGGTCCCCGACGCGCCCTCTTCGACCCTGTTTGGGACCGAAGACGGGCGCGGCTTTTTGAACTTCCTGTTCGAGGGTTTGACCTCGGGCGGACGCAATGGCGCCGCCGTCGGCGTCATCGCCCTCATTCTCATCGTCGGCGGCTCCTTCGCCCTGGTCAGCGCCACCGGCGCGGTGGACCGCGGGCTGATGGCGCTGGTGGCGCGCACCGGCGACCGGCCGGCCTGGCTGCTGGGCAGTCTGTTCGTGGCGTTCTCGCTGGGCGGCGCGGTGTTCGGCATGGGCGAGGAAACCATCGCCTTCATCGTGCTGCTGCTGCCGCTGGTGGACCGGCTGGGGCTGCCGCGCGAGTGCGCGGTGATGGCCACCTACCTGGCCAGCCAGGTGGGCTTCGCCACCTCGTGGATGAACCCCTTCAGCGTGCTGGTGGCGCAGGGGATCGCCGGCGTGCCGCCGCTGTCGGGCGCGCCGTTCCGCGTCGCCATGTGGGCCACGTTCACTGCGGTGGGCGTGGTGTTCACGGTGCTTTACGCGCGCCGCCACCGGCGCCAGCCGGCGCCGGGCCAGGCCGCAGTGGCCGCGCCGGCGCCCACGCCGATGAACTGGGCGGACCGCCTGATCCTGCTGGGGCTGCTGGCGACGGTGGTGTGGATTGTCTGGGGCGTCACCGAACGCCAGTACTACCTGCCCGAACTGTCGGCGCAGTTCTTCGGGCTGGGCCTGTTCGCGGCCATCGTGGCCTGGCTAGACCGGCGCATGAGCGCCAACCGCCTGGCGCAAACCTTCACCGACGGCGTCAAGCAGCTGGTGCCGGTGGCGCTGGTGATCGCCGCCGCCAAGGGCATGCTGTGGCTGCTGGGCGGCGCCGACCCGCACCAGCCTTCGGTCCTCAACACCCTGCTTTACGGCATGGGCCTGGCGCTGGACGGATGGCCGACGTGGGCGGCGGCGCAGGGCATGCTGCTGTTCCAGTCCATCTTCAATTTCTTCGTCACGTCCGGCTCGGCGCAGGCGGCCATCACCATGCCGCTGATGGCTGGCCTGGGCGATTTGCTGCAGGTCTCCCGCCAGGTGTCGGTGCTGGCCTTCCAGCTGGGTGACGGCCTGACCAACCTGGTAGTGCCGACGTCGGCGGTGCTGATGGGGGCGATTGGCGTCGCCGGCATCGGCTGGAGCCAGTGGCTGCGCATCATCTGGCGACTGGAGCTGCTGTTCCTGGCGATGGCGTCGGCCGCGGTGGCCGTGGCCGTCGGGATCGGCTATGTCTGAGGCGATGCTGCTGGTGCGCGGCGCGGACGTGTTCGACCCGGCGCCGATCGGCCGCCACGATCTGCTGCTGGCGGGGGGTCGCATCGTTGCCATGGCGCCGAGGCTTTCGCCGGGTGCGGACCTGCCTGTGCGCGTCCTCGAGGCGGCCGGGCGCATCGCCGTGCCCGGGCTGGTGGACTCGCTGGTGCACGTCAGCGGCGGCGGTGGCGAAGGCGGTTTCCAGACGCGCACGCCGGCGCTGCTGCCGGCGCAGGCGCTGGCCTCGGGGGTCACGACCTTCATCGGCGCACTGGGCACCGACGACGCCACCCGCAGCCACGCCGACCTGTTGGCCTGCTGCCGTGCGCTCGGCGCCTACGGTCTGACGGCCCATGCCCTCACCGGCAGCTACCGCGTCCCGGTGCGAACGCTCACCGGCAGCGTGCGCGACGACCTGGTGCTGGTGCCGGACATCATCGGCGTGGGCGAGATCGCCATCGCCGACCACCGCGGTTCGCAGCCCAGCGCCGACGAACTGGCGCGCATTGCCTCGGACGCCCGCGTGGGCGGGATGCTGTCGGGCAAGGCGGGCACCGTGCTGGTGCACGTGGGTGACGCCCCCGAGGGCCTGGCCCTGCTGCACGCCGTCAGCGACCGGTATCCGGTGCCGGCCACGCAGTGGCATCCCACCCACATCAATCGGCATGCCGGCCTGCTTGCGCAGGCGGCCGCCTGGGTGGCGCGCGGCGGCAGCGTGGACATCACCACCAGCACCAGCGCCGAGCTGCTGCAGGCCGGCGAAGTGGCGGCGGCCCAGGCGCTGGTCCAACTGCTGGCTTCGGGCCTGCCGGTGTCGCGCATCAGCCTGAGTTCGGACGGCCAGGCCAGCCTGCCCGACTTCGACGCGCAGGGCCGCCTGCGCGGGATGGAGGTCGCCGACGTGGGCAGCCTGCTGCGCAGCCTGGCACAGGCCGTGACCCGGCACGGCCTGCCGCTGGCCGCGGCACTGCCGGCGGCGACGTCCACGCCGGCCGATATCTGGGGTCTGCGGGGCAAAGGGCGGTTGGCCGTGGGCGCGGACGCCGACCTGCTGCTGCTGGCGCCGGGCACGCTGGCCCTGGAGGCCGTGGTGGCGTCGGGGCAACTGCGCTGGGGCGGCTGAGCGGGCTCAGGCCATCCGGCGCAGCGTGTCGTCCTTGCGCACGAAGTGGTGGTACAGGCCCGCCAGGATGTGCAAGGCGATGACCCAGTAGAAGGCCGAACCGATGGTCTTGTGCAGGTCCTCCACCGTATGCGCCAGCCCGGCGTTCGGGGCTATCAGCGTCGGCAGGGCCACGCCGATGAAGGGCAGCAGGATCTGCTTGCCGTCGGCCCAGGTGGTGACCAGGCCCAGCACCGGCTGCACCAGCAGGAAGGCATAAAGCAGCCCATGCGTCAGGCCGGAAATCACCGCCTGCCAAGCCGGGAGCCGGGGCGTGATCGGCGGCGCGCCGCGCCTGATGCGCAGCCAAAGGCGCGGCAGCAGCAGCACCAATACCGTCAGCCCCATCCAGTAGTGCGACTGCACCATCAGCGTGCGGGCCAGCGTGCCGCGTTCGAATTCGCCGCGGAACTCCATCGTGACGTACGCCACCGCCACCAGCAAAAACACCAGCCAGTGCAGGCGGCGTTGGCCGGCCGAGTATCGGGTCGAGGTGTTCATTGAAGCGCTCCTGCAGGCGGGGGTGACGGCGACCTCGCGGCGCGCTGTGGCGCTGCCGTGGGCGAAGTGTAGTCCCGGCAGCGGGGTTCGACTTGACCGGCGTCAAGGGATGGCAGCAAGCGCCAGAACCGTTAGCATTCGCGAATGCAAACCAAAACCATCGCCAGCTGGAACGTCAACTCGCTCAACGTGCGCCTGCCCCACCTGCAGGAGTGGCTCAGGCTGCGCCAGCCCGACGTGGTCTGCCTGCAGGAGACCAAGCTCGAAGACGCGCGATTCCCTGACTCGGCCCTGGCCGAGCTGGGCTACCGCAGCGTCTTTGTGGGGCAGAAGACCTACAACGGCGTGGCCATCGTCTCGCGTGAGCCGGCCGTGGACGTGCAGCTGGGCATCCCGGGCTTCGAGGACGAGCAGAAGCGCGTCATCGCCGCCACCGTGGGCGACCTGCGTATCGTCAATCTGTACGTGGTGAACGGCCAGGACGTGGGCACTGAAAAATACGACTACAAGCTGCGCTGGCTGGACGCCCTGCATGGCTGGCTGGCGCAGGAAATCCAGGCCCACCCGCGCCTGGTGGTGGTGGGCGATTTCAACATCGCGCCCGACGACCGCGACGTGCACGACCCGGCCGTGTGGTACGACGCCAGCATCCTCACCTCCACGGCCGAACGCGCGGCGTTGGCAAGGCTGATGGCGCTGGGCCTGCACGACAGCTACCGACTGCACCACGAAGAGGGCGGCGTTTTCAGCTGGTGGGACTACCGCGCCGCCGGCTACCGCCGCAACCTGGGCCTGCGCATCGACCTGTGCCTGGTGAGCGATGCGCTGAAAGCGGCATGCACCGGCGCCAGCATCGACCGCGAGCCGCGCGAGTGGGACCGTCCCAGCGACCACGCGCCGGCGCTCGTCCAGATAGCGCGCTGATAACCGGGCTCTGACCCCGGTTTTTCAAAGGCAGCGGGCGAAGAAATCCAGGCCCATGCGGTAGCGATGCAGCGCGTCGCTGCCCGACAGGCCGTGCTTGGCGCCCGGGTAGGTCATCAGCTCGAAGGGCAGGGCGCGCTTGTGCAGCTCCGACATCAGCTTGGTGGAGTTGGTGAACAGCACGTTGTCGTCGGCCATGCCGTGCACCAGCAGCAGCTTCGAGCGCAGTCCGTCCAGGTGGCTGAACACCGACGATGACGCATAGCCCTCGGGGTTGCGCGCCGGGTGGTCCATGTAGCGTTCGGTGTAGTGGGTGTCGTATAGCGCCCAATCGGTGACGGGCGCGCCGGCGATGCCGCAGGCGTAGGTGTCGCTGGCCTGGCCCAGCAGCATCAGGGTCATGTAGCCGCCGTTGGACCAGCCGTGCACGCCCACGCGCGCGCCGTCCACCCACGGCTGGCGCTTGAGGAACTCGACGCCGGCCACCTGGTCAATCACTTCCACGCCACCCTGGCGGCCGTAGAGCGCGCCGCCGAAGGTCGCGCCGCGCCGCGGCGTGCCGCGGTTGTCGATCGAGAACACCACGTAGCCCTGCTGCGCCAGCACCTGGTTGAACAGCGCGTCGGCGCGGCCGGGCCAGGCGTTGAGCACGGTCTGAGCGGCCGGGCCGCCGTAAACGAACACCACCACCGGGTACTGCTTCGTGGCGTCGAAGCCGGGCGGCTTGATCAGGCTGTAGTGCAGGGTTTCGCCGCTGGCGGCGGGCATTTCGCCGAACTCGACCGGACGATGCGCGTCGCGGTACTTCGCATACGGATGCGCGGCGTCGGCCAGGTCGTTGCCGACCAGCGTGGCCACTTTGCTGCCGTCGGCGCGGAAAAGTTCGGTTTGCGGCGGCGTGGTGGTGTTCGACCACAGGTCCACGAACACCGAGGCGTTGCGGCTGAAGCTGGCCAGGTGGGTGCCGGGCTCACGGCTGAGCCGCTTCGCCTCCCCGCCCGCCAGCGGCGCGGAATAAACGTGGCGCTCGCGCGGGGAGTCGCGGGTGCCGTCGAAGTAGACCAGGCCCGCGGCTTCGTCCACGGCCAGCAGCGAATCCACCACCCATTCGCCCGACGTCAGCGCATGCAGCGGCTTGCCGTCGGCGTCGTGCAGGTACAGGTGGTCGTAGCCGCTGCGTTCGCTGCTCCAGACGAAGCGGTCGTCGGCCAGGAAGCGCAGCGCGTTGTGCAGCGGCACCCAGGTCGGGCTGGTTTCGGTCAGCAGCACGCGCTGCCGACCGGTGGCCAGCGTGGTTTCCACCAGGTCCAGCGTGCGCTGGTCGCGTGACTGGCGCTGGAAGGTCAGCCGGTCGGGGCCGCGCCAGTCCACGCGCGCCAGGTAGATGTCGCGGTTGGCGCCCAGGTCGATGCTGGCGATGCCCGGCTTGTCCTGGCCCAGCGTCGCCACGTGCAGGCTGACCAGCACGTTCGGATCGCCGGCGGCGGGGTAGCGCTGTTCCACCACGTCGGTGCGGTCGGCATACACCTCGTAGCGCTTCTGCACCGGCACCGGGGATTCGTCGATGCGCGCGAAGGCAATGGCCGAATCATCGGGCGCCCACCAGTAGCCGGTGTGGCGATCCATTTCCTCATCGGCCACGAACTCGGCCACGCCGTTGCCGATGGTGTCGCTGCCGTCGCGGGTGAGGGCGGTTTCGCGGCCCGTGGCAAGATCGATCACCCACAGGTTGCGGTCGCGCACGAAGCTGACGTAGCCGCCGCGCGGCGACACCTTCGGGTCGGTGGCGAAGCCCTCGCCGGTGGTGAGCTTGCGCACCGGGCTGGCGCTGGCCGCGAGGTCGTACAGGTACAGCTGGCCGCCCAGCGGGAACAGCAGCGCCTTGCCGTCGGGCGCCCACTGGTATTCAACGATGCCGCGGAACGCGGCGATGCGCTGGCGTTCGCGCCGCGCCTTTTCTTCGTCCGACAGCACTTCGTCGCCCGGCAGCACCACCGCCGAATCCACCAGCAGGCGCTGCCTGCCTTCGGCCAGGCTGTATTCCCACAGGTCCAGCTGGAAGCGGTCGTCGGCCTTGCCCTGCAGGTAGGTCACGCGCTGGCCGTCGGGCGAGATGGCCGGCTTCATCAGGCTGGGGCCCGACAGCGGCGTGGCGCCGGTGATGGCTTCCAGCGTGAGTTTGTCGGCGGCGGCGGAAGTGGCGAGGGTCATCAGGGTGGCCAGCAGCAGGCTCTTCATCGGGCGGTGTCCGGCGCGGTGGCCATGCCCTGGTAGTTGATGGTCACCCAGCGGTCGGGCGGCAGGAATCCCTTGCCCCACTGGGCGTCGAACTCCGCGGTGGGCTTGGCCGCCAGCACCTGTTCCAGCGTCTTGCCTTCGCCAATCAGTTTCTCCAGCCGTGCATGCACCACGCGCAGCATCTCAAGATACTCGGCAATCTCCGCGCGGCCGATCACCACCGGCCCATGGCCCGGGATGAAGCGGGTCTTGTCGTTGGACATCGCCACCAGTTTCGCGGTGGCGTCGGCCATGCCCTTGAGGCTGCCGCCGTTGCTGTAGTCCACCACCGGGTACAGGCCGTAGAACACCAGGTCGCCGGTGTGGATCACGTCCACTTCCTTCAGGTGCACGATGGCGTCGCCGTCGGTGTGCGCGCTGGGGACGTGGATGGCCTGCACCGTAAGCCCGCCCACGTGGAAGGTGATCTGGTCGTTGAACGTCACCACCGGCAGCGCACCCGTGGGCGCTGCCGGCACGGTGCGGTCGAAGGCCGCCATCACCTGGTCCGACGACAGCCGCAGCCGCACGTTGTCGTGCGCCACCAGCATGGCACCCGCCTGTGCGAAGGCCTCGTTGCCGCCGGTGTGGTCGCCGTGCCAGTGGGTGTTGAGCACGAAGCTCACGGGCTTGTCGGTGATCCTGGCGATGGCGTCGCGCAGCTTGGGCACCATCGGCGCGTACTGGTCGTCGATCAGGAAGGCGCGGTCGTCGCCCACCACCAGGCCGACGTTGCCGCCGGCACCCTTGAGGGTGTAGACGCCTTCGGCAACGCGGGTGCTTTCAACCGTGACGTTCGAAAAATCCTGGGCGGCCACCGGCAGGGCCGACAGCAGGGCCGCGAAGGCGGCGGTGGCGGGAAGGGTGCGGGGCATGCGGGACTCCAGGCGTGTTGGAAGGCTCAGGCAGGAGGCCCGAACAGGTTGCGGCGCATTTCTTCGGTCATTTCGGCCGGGCGCTTGAACGACGCTTCCAGCGCGTAGGCGCGCGCCACGGCGGGCCGTGCGGCGATGGCGTCGTGCCAGCGGCGCACGTTCGGGTAATCGGCCAGGTTGATGTGGTGCCAGGCGTGCGCCGCGGCCCAGGGCTGGCAGGCCATGTCGGCGATGGAGAAGCCGGCGTCGGCGATGAACTCGCGCCCGGCCAGGTGCTTGTCCAGCACGCCGTAAAGCCGCGCCGCCTCGCGCTGGTAGCGGTCGATGGCGTAGGGGATCTTCTCGGGCGCGTAGCGGGTGAAGTGGTGGTTCTGGCCCAGCATTGGCCCGAAGCCGCCCACCTGCCAGAACAGCCACTCCAGCACCTGCTTGCGCCAGCGCGGCGCGGCGGGCAGGAACTGGCCGGATTTCTCCGCCAGGTAAATCAGGATCGCGCCCGACTCGAACACGCTGATCGGTTCGCCGCCGTCGGCCGGCGCGTGGTCCACGATCGCCGGCATGCGGTTGTTGGGCGACAGGACCAGGAACTCCGGCGTGAACTGCGCACCGGCGCCGATGTCCACCGGCACGATGCGATAGGGCAGGCCGGCTTCCTCACAGAAGATGGTGATCTTGTGGCCGTTGGGCGTGGGCCAGTAGTGCAGGTCGATCATGGCAGGCGCTCCCCTCAGGCCAGGTAGCCGCCGTCGACGGGAAGCGCGGCGCCGGTGAGGTAGGAAGAGGCCGGCGTGCACAGGAACAGCACGGCCGGCGCGATCTCGTCGGGCTGCGCCACCCGGCCCAGCGGGATCATGCGCAGCATCATCTCCAGGATCTTGGGGTTGCCGGTGAGCGCCGAGGCGAACTTGGTGTCGGTCAGGCCCGGCAGCACGGCGTTCACGCGCACGCCCATCGGCGCCAGTTCCTTGGCGAAGCCTTCGGTCATGTTGACGATGCCGGCCTTGGTCATCGAATACACCAGCTGGCCCGGCGCCGCGCGCTGCGCGTTCACCGAGGCGATGTTGACGATGGCGCCGCCGCGGCCCTGCATGCGCTTGGCGGCCTGCACGGTGGTCCAGAAATAGCCGCGCAGGTTCACCTCGACGGTTTTCTCGTAGGCGTCCAGCGTCATGTCGATGGCCGGGCCGAAGTAGGGGTTGGCGGCGGCGTTGTTCACCAGCACGTCCACGTGGCGGCCGGCGGCGTCGAGCTTGGCGAACAGGGCTTCGATGGCGGCTGGGTCGCCCACGTGCACCGCATGGGCCTCGGCCGAGCCGCCGTCGCCGCGGATGGCGGACGCCACCGCTTCGCAGCCTTCGATCTTGCGGCTGGTGCAGATGACGTGGGCGCCGAAGGCGGCCAGCAGGTGGGCGATGGCCTCGCCGATGCCGCGGGAGGCGCCGCTGACCAGGGCGGTCTTGCCGGTGAGGTCGAACAGGGATTCAGGCACTTTCTGGCTCCGTGGAACAGGGGTTGGCGGCGGAGTTGCTATGCTTCCGAGCCTAGCACAGGCCTCTTCGCGGCCTGGCCAAAACGGGGGCACGAAATGGCGCAACGCAGGGTACTGATTACGGGTGCGGGAAGCGGGCTGGGCCAGGCGCTTGCGCAGCGCTATGCCAAGGCGGGCGACCGGGTGGCCTGCGTGGACCTTGACGCCGCGCGCGCCGAGCTCACCCGCGCCTCGCTGCCCGGCAGCGGGCACCTGGCCATGGTCGCCAACGTGGCCAGCGACGAGGCCATGGAACAGGTCCATGAGACGGTGGCGCGCGAATGGGGCGGCCTGGACGTTTTGTTCAACAACGCCGGCATCGCCACCGGCGGCGCCATGGTGGAAACCACGATGGCCGAATGGCACAACGTGCTTGAAATCAACCTGCTGGGCGTGGTGCGCGGCTGCCGGCTGTTCCTGCCCGGCATGATCGCCGCAGGCAGTGGCCACGTGGTGAACACCGCCAGCTTCGCCGGCCTGGCCGGCGCGCCCAGCATCATGAGCTACGGCGTGGCCAAGGCCTCGGTGGTGGCGCTGTCGGAACAGCTGCGCGCCGAGATGCACGGCAAGGGTGTGCGCGTAAGCGTGCTGTGCCCGGCGTTCTTCCGCACCAACCTGCTCGAGAGCTGGCAGGGCAACCCCAAGCTGCGCAGCTTCGCCGACAAGATGATGGAAACGTCGCCCGACACGCTCGACAGCGTCGCCGACGCCGTGTTCGCGTCGGTGGAGCGCGGCGAGTTCCTGGTGATCCCCACCAAGCGCGAGCCCATGCGCTGGCGCCTGAAGCGCTGGTTCCCGGAGTTCTACTTCGGCCAGCTGGTCAAGTTCGCCCGCGGCCGCGGTCCGGGGAACTGACATGGAGTGGATGATCTACGGCGCCAACGGCTACACCGGCAAGATGATGGTGGAGGAAGCGGTGCGCCGCGGCCTGCGCCCGGTGCTGGGCGGCCGCAGCGCCGCGGCGCTGGAAGAAATAGCGCAGCGGCACGGCCTGCCCGTGCGCGCCTTCGCCCTCGACAACGACCAGGCCGTACGCAGCGGGCTGAACGGCATCGGCCTGGTGCTGCACTGCGCCGGCCCGTTCTCGGCCACCTGCGGTCCGATGCTGGAGGCCTGCCTGGACGTCGGCGCGCACTACCTGGACATCACGGGCGAAATCGACGTCTTCGCCCACTGCCATGCCCAGGACGCACGCGCGAAGGAAAAGAACATCGTCGTGCTGCCCGGCTCGGGCTTCGACGTGGTGCCCACCGACTGCCTGGCGGCACAGCTCAAGCGCGAACTGCCCAACGCGAACTCCCTGGTGCTGGCGTTTGAAGCCGGCGGTGGCCCCAGCCCCGGAACGGCCAAGACCAGCGTGGAAGGCCTGGGCAGCGGTGGCCGCGCGCGCATCGACGGCAAGATGACCCGGGTGCCCCTGGCTTGGAAAACGCGCAGCTTCGAGCGGGACGGTGAGCAGCGCTTCGCCATGACCATTCCCTGGGGCGACGTGTACACGGCCTTCGTGTCCACCGGCATTCCCAACGTGGAGGTTTACATGGGCGTACCGCCGGCCACGGCCAAGCGCCTGCGCCAGCTGCGGCTGCTCGGTCCGCTGCTGGGTCTTTCGCCGGTGCAGTCCCTGCTCAAGGCGCAGGTTGCCAAGCGCGTGCGTGGTCCGTCCGAAACCACGCGCGGCAAGACCGGCTGCGTGGTCTGGGGCGAGGCACGTGACGCCCAAGGCGGCGAAGTGAAGCGCCGCCTGCGCACGCCCAACGGCTACGAGGTCACGGTTACCGCGGCGCTGGGCATCGTTGCCCGCCTGCTCGGCGGCGAACGCCCTGCGGGGGGCTACTACACGCCGTCCAGGCTGATGGGCGCCAACTACGTGCTTGGCCTGCCGGGTGTGACCCTGGACTAAACCCCGGCCCGGCCGCGCTTGGCAGGCGGCCGCGTTGCCTCTACCCTTCGCGTGCCCGGACCCGGGCGACCACTGGAGTAGAATCATGCGCATGCCCGCCATCCTCATCGGCGCCATCCTGCTCATCATCGGCGGCCTCATCACCGCCGGCGTGTTCAAGTTCCAGAGCACTGAAAAGGTCGCCGACATCGGCCCGATCGAAATCAGCAAGACCGACACCAAGACCCCGCCCATCAACCTCGGCTGGGTGCTGATCGGCGTCGGTGCCGTTGCCGTCGTGATCGGCGCAGCCAGCAAGAAATAATCCAGGACCCGACATGACGAAACCTGCACCCGGCGCGACGCCCAAGATCGGCCCGCTTTCCAACCTCATCTTCGCGTCGCGCTGGCTGCAGCTTCCGCTGTACCTGGGCCTGATTGTTGCCCAGTGCGTCTACGTTTTCCTGTTCCTCAAGGAGCTGACCCACCTGGTGGTGGCCGCCAATACGCTCAGCGAACAGCTGATCATGATGGTGGTACTGGGCCTGATCGACGTGGTGATGATCTCCAACCTGCTGGTGATGGTGATCGTGGGCGGCTACGAGACCTTCGTCTCGCGCCTGAACCTGCAGGGCCACCCGGACCAGCCGGAATGGCTGAGCCACGTCAACGCCTCGGTGCTGAAGGTGAAGCTGGCGATGGCGATCATCGGCATCTCGTCCATCCACCTGCTCAAGACCTTCATCGAGGCCGGCAGCCTGGGCGGGCTGCCGCTGTGCGGTACCCCGCCGGCCATCGAACTGGCCAGGCAGTTGTCCGAACTCAGCTCCGCAGGTAAGACGTGCACCACCGTCACGGCCGTCGGCGTGATGTGGCAGACGATCATCCACACCATCTTCATCCTGTCGGCCATCGGCATCGCCTGGACCGACCGCCTGATGTCGCACGCCGCCAAGCCGGCCGGAAAAGCCGCGCACTGACCCAGGCACTGGTGGGAGGGGCTTCAGTCCCGAGGGTTTTGACGGAATCGCATCAGGACTGAAGTCCCTCCCACAGGGCGTGGGGTGGCGCCGGTACAATGGCGCCATGGATGTTTCCCACCTGATAGACGAACTCAACCCGGCCCAGCGCGAGGTGGTCACCGCGCCGCCGGGCCACGCCCTGGTGCTGGCCGGCGCCGGCTCGGGCAAGACCCGCGTGCTCACCCACCGCATCGGCTGGTTGAACGAAGTGGTGGGCGTGCCGGCGCACGGCATCCTGGCCGTCACCTTCACCAACAAGGCCGCGCGCGAGATGCGGGAGCGGATCACCCAGCTGATCGGACCGTCGGCCGAGGGGTTGCGCTGGCTGGGCACCTTTCACTCGGTGGCGGCGCAGATCCTGCGGCGGCACGCCGAGCTGGTCGGGCTGAAGTCCACCTTCACCATCCTCGACACCGACGATCAGGAACGGGTCTGCAAACAGCTGCTGGAGGCCGCCAACCTCGACACCAAGCGGTGGACTCCGCGCTCGCTGAGCGGGCTGATCGACCACTGGAAGAACCGCGGCTGGACGCCGGAGAAACTGCCCCCGAGCGAGGATTTCGCCAACGGCAAGGGGCATGCGCTGTACGCCGCCTATCAGGCGCGGCTGGTCAGTCTGAACGCCTGCGACTTCGGCGACCTGCTGCTGCACAACCTGACCATATTGTCGAAACACGCGGATATCGCTGAGGAATATCGCAGACGGTTCCGCTACATCCTGGTCGACGAATATCAGGACACGAACGTCGCCCAGTATCTGTGGCTGCGGCTGCTGACGTCCTCGACCGGCAACGTCTGCTGCGTCGGCGACGACGATCAGTCGATCTATGGTTGGCGCGGGGCCGAGGTCGACAACATCCTGCGCTTCGAG
>NZ_JAIBFH010000053.1 GCF_019459675.1 Arenimonas sp. | reverse complement strand
ATTCCGCGGCCGGCCGGGCCGGGCGCGACCATGGCCTGCGCCAGCAGCCGCGCCTGCAGCGCCGCTTCGTCCACGTCGCCGGCGCGCAGCGCTTCGAATACCTGCTGGCCCAGGCGATGGCTTGGCGCATTCCGCTGCCGGGCCGCGACCTCGTGGGCAGCTTCGCGAACGTGCATGCGCGCGGCCTGCTGCAGTTCCGCCCGGGCAAGGCGCACGGCCGGGTGGTGCTCGACCTCGGGCTGGACTGGCTGGCGTGGAGCGCGCTGGGCGAAGCCCGCCCGGTGCGGCGCCTGCTGGCCGGCGAGCCGCCGCACGACGTCGCACCGCTGCCGCAGGCGCAGGCCATCGCGCGCCTGGCCGACCTGGTGGCGCTGGCCGACCAGGCCGCGCAGCAGGCGCTGCCTTTCCTGCCCAAGAGCGGCTGGGTGTGGTTCCAGCACGCCACCAGCGACAAGCCGGAAAAGTCCGAGCCCGCGGCGCGCGCGCTGTGGTGCGGCGGCGGCAGCGGCTTCGCCGGCGAGGGCGACGACCCGTGGGTGAAGCTGGCGCTGCGCGGCCAGGACCCCTTCGTGGACGGCGACGCGGGCACGCTGCAGCACTTCGACGAGCTGTGCGACCGCATCTTCCGCGGCCTGCCCGCGCAGGGCGCGACGGGAGTCGGCGATGACTGATACCGCCACCGACCTCGGCCTGCGCCTGCCGCTGTCGGGCCTGCAGCTGGTGGAAGCCAGCGCCGGCACCGGCAAGACCTTCACCCTGGCCACGCTGTACGCGCGCCTGGTGATCGAGCTGAAGCTGCCGGTGGAAAAAATCCTCGCGGTCACCTTCACCGAAGCGGCCACGCAGGAGCTGCGCACGCGCATCCGCGAACGGCTCGGCCTGGCCGCGCGCCTGGCCGAAGGCGCCGCCGCCGATCCGGCCAAGGCCAGCGACGTGCTCACCGCGCAGCTGGTGCAGTCCGCGCTGGCCACCGAACCGGCGGCCAGCCTGCGCACGCGCCTGCGCGTGGCCGCCGAAGCCATGGACCTGGCGCCGGTGCACACCATCCACGGCTTCTGCCGACGCGCCCTGGCCGACCACGCGCTCGAGGCCGGACAGGTGCCGGGCGACGTGGAGCTGGTGAAGAACGAGCGCGGCCTGCGCGAGGAAGTCGCCACCGACCTGTGGCGCCTGCTGTGCCAGGACCCGGACGACGCCCGCGCACTGATGGCGCTGTGGCCGTCGCCGGCCGCGATGGCGTCCTCCTTGCGCGACCTGGTGGGCGTGGACGTGCTGCTGCCGGCGCCGCAGCCGGTGGACGAAGCGCGCCAGCGCGACCTGCGCACGCAGTTCGACGCCGCCGGCCCGGCCGTGGCCGCGGCCTTCGCGCTGCACGGCGACGAGACGCAGGCGGCCCTGCGCGCCTGCGCCGATGCCGGCGCGCTCAACGGCACCACGCACGGCGAGCGCAGCACCGTGCCCGCATGGCGCGCGCTGGAAGCCTGGGCCCAGGGCGGCGGCATCGGCGCGCCCTCCGACGAGCGCGTGCGCCTGTTCGGCACGCTCAAGCTGGCCGGCGCCATCAAGAAGCCGTTCCAGGGCAAGGTGGCCGCGCCGGCGAATGCGCTCACCGATGCGATTGACCGCTGGCTCTCGCTGCGTGACCAGGTGGAGCAGGGCGACGAACAGCGCCGCATCAACCTGGTGCACCGCCTGCGCCGCGAAGCGGCCGCGCGCCTCGAAAAGACCAAGCACGAGCGCCGCCTGCAGGGCTTCGACGACCTGATCCGCGGCCTCGCGCAGGCGCTGGACGGCGCGCAGGGCGAAGCGCTGGCCGACGCGCTGCGCGAGCAGTACCGCATTGCCCTGGTGGACGAGTTCCAGGACACCGACCCGCTGCAGTGGGCCATCTTCAACCGCGTGTTCGCCCAAGCGCCGGCCGACGGCGGGCCGCGCGCGCTGTTCCTGATCGGCGATCCCAAGCAGGCCATCTACCGCTTCCGCGGCGGCGACGTCTTCACTTACCTGGAAGCGGCGAAGCAGGCCGCTGGCCATGAGACGCTCAAGCGAAACTTCCGTTCGAGGCCGCTCGTGCTCACGTCGGTGCAGGCACTGTATGCCGGCGCCGGCGATGAACCGTTCGGCCAGGCCAACATTCCGTTCGTGGAAGTGGGGCCGGGCGGCTTCGTCGCCGACGATGCGCTGGTGATCGACGGCGCCACGGCGCCGGCGCTGCACTTCCTCACCTGGCCCGATGCGCCAGAGGGTGCGTGGAGCGCCGACCAAGCGCGCGGCCTCGCCACCGTCGCCTGCGTTGCCAGCGTCCGCACGCTGCTGGGCACCGGCCACGCACAGCTGAGCGACGCCGGCGCCCTGCGCCCGGTTCGCCCCGGCGACATCGCCGTGCTGGTGGAAACCCACCGCCAGGCGCAGCAGGTGCAGCGCGCGCTGATGCGGGCCGGCGTGCCCAGCGTGGCCGCCGGCCGCGACAGCCTGTACCTCAGCGATGAAGCCACCGATCTGCTGACCCTGCTGGAGGCCTGCCTGCACCTGGCCGATGACGCGCGCCTGCGCGGCGCGCTCGCCACGCCGCTGCTCGGGCTTGATGCCGGGGCGCTGGCCGCGCTCGACGCCGACGGCCCCGCGCACCGCCAGTGGCAGGACCGCGCCCTGGCCTGGCGCCAGCGCTGGGACCGCCACGGTCCG
>NZ_JAIBFH010000044.1 GCF_019459675.1 Arenimonas sp. | reverse complement strand
TTAAGTGCGGGGGTTTTTTCCCGGTTATTCACGGCCGCCACACGGGGTGGACGGCTAACCTGCGCGTCTTATCCACGCAAGCGGACGGCCCATGAAAACCTGCCTGATCACCGGCGCCACCGGCGGCGTCGCCACCGCGCTGGCCCAAACGCTGCGCGAACAGGGCTGGCGGCTGGCGCTGGTGTCGCGTGACGCCAGCAACATCGTCGCCGGCGACCACGACCTCGCCATCGAAGCCGATGTCGCCACCGAGGCCGGCGCCGAAGCGGCCGTGGCCCAGGCCACCGAGGCCTTCGGCAACCCGCCCGACGCCGTGGCGCACTGCGCCGGCGCCATCCTGATCGCCCCGATCGGCCGCACCACCGAAGCGCAGTACCGCGCCTGCATGGCCGCCAACCTCGACAGCGCCTTCTTCGTGTCCAAGGCCTATGCGCCACGCGTGCAGAAGTCCGACCGTCCTGGGGCGCTGCTGTTCTTCAGCTCGGTGGCCGCCGGCATCGGCGTGTCCAACCACGCGGTGATCGCGATGGCCAAGGCGGGCGTGGAAGGCCTGGTGCGTTCGCTGGCGGCCGATTTTTCCAGCGCCGGCCTGCGCGTGAACGCCATCGCGCCCGGACTGATGCGCACGCCGGCTACCGAACGCATGCTGTCGAACGAGTCCGCGGCCAAGGCCATCGCCGGCCAGTACCCGCTGGGCCGCCACGGCGAAGCCGCCGACGCTGCGGCGCTGGGTGCGTTCCTTCTGTCGGACGCGGCCGGCTGGGTGAGCGGCCAGGTGATCGGGCTCGACGGCGGCTTCCAGGCGGTGCGACCCTACGTGAAAACCGCCTGAGCTTTTCATGTCCCATGCCCTGATCTGGTTCCGCCGTGACCTGCGCCTGGACGACAACCCGGCGCTGCAGGCCGCCCTGCGCGCTGGCCACGTGCCGGTGCCGGTGTACATCCACGCGCCCGACGAAGAGGCCCCCTGGGCCCCGGGCGCCGCCAGCCAGGCCTGGCTGCACAAGTCGCTGCTGGCGCTGGACGCCGACCTGCGGGCACGCGGTTCGCGCCTGGTCATCCGCCGCGGCGAAAGCCTGGCCGAGATTGAAAAGCTCATCGCCGAAACCCGTGCCGAGGCGCTGCACTGGAACCGGCTGTACGAACCCGCCGCCATCGCCCGCGACACCCGCATCAAGCAGGGCCTCAAATCGCGCGGCCTGACGGTGGAAAGCCACAACGCCGCCCTGCTGGTGGAGCCCTGGACGGTGGAAACGGGGCAGGGCGATCCCTACCGCGTGTTCACGCCGTTCTGGAAGAACGCGCGCCAGCGGCTGGACCCGAAAGCCCCGCCCGCCGCGCCCGCGCGCCTGCCCGAAGTGCCGGTGATGCTGGCCGGCCTGGGCGTGGACGACCTCAGGCTTGAGCCACGCAAGCCCGAGCCGCGCTGGGACGCCGGCTTCTGGGACGACTGGCAGCCCGGCGAAGCGGGTGCGCTGGAGCTGCTGGACGCCTTCCTGGACGGCGCCGCCAACGGCTACAAGGAACAGCGCAACTACCCCGACCGCATCGCCACCTCGAAACTGTCGCCGCACCTGCATTTCGGCGAAATTTCACCGCGGCGCATTGTCTCGGCCGTGCTGGCGCGGCATTGGCCGGCCGCGGTGCAGCCCGACATCGACCACTTCCTGAGCGAGCTGGGCTGGCGCGAATTCAGCCACCACCTTCTGTACCACTTCCCGCGCACGGCGCAGGAAAACCTCAACCCCAAGTTCCAGGATTTCCGCTGGGCCACGCCCGACCCCGCGCACCTGGCGGCCTGGCAGCGCGGCCGCACCGGCGTGCCGATCGTGGACGCCGGCATGCGCGAGCTGTGGCACACCGGTTGGATGCACAACCGCGTGCGTATGGTGGTGGGCAGCTTCCTCACCAAGAACCTGCGCTACCACTGGAAGCACGGCGCCGACTGGTTCTGGGACACGCTGCTGGACGCCGACCTGCCCAACAACACGCAGGGCTGGCAGTGGACCGCGGGCACCGGCGCCGACGCCGCCCCCTACTTCCGCATCTTCAGCCCGATCGCGCAGGCCCAGAAGTTCGACGCCTCGGGCAAATACATCCGGCGCTGGGTGCCCGAGCTGGCCAAGCTGCCCGATGCCGCCCTGGCGGCGCCCTGGGAGCAGCCCGAGCTGCTGCGCCGGCTGGCGCCGGACTACCCCCTGCGCCCGATCGTCGACCTGAAGGCCAGCCGCGATGCGGCGCTGGAGGCCTATTCGGGCGCCAAGACCAAGCCGCCCGTGGAGCGCTGAAGGCGAGGGTTTGACGCCTGCGCTGCGCAGGCGGCATCCTGACCGCTGTTCGGGGGAGGGGTTATGGCCGAGGCGCGTGCACGGATCCGGAAGTCGCCGATGTCGCGCGTGGACACGGCGTGGCTGCGCATGGAGCGCCCCACCAACCTGATGATGATCACCGGCGTGATGATGTTCGAGACGCCGCTGGACATCAAAACCCTGCGCAAGGTCATCGAAACGAAGTTCCTTTCGTACCCGCGTTTCCGGCAGAAGGTGCTCGACACGCCCACCGGTGCGTTCTGGCAGGACGACCAGGACTTCGACATTGACTGGCACATCCGCCTCACCGCGCTGCCGGGCAAGGGCGGCAAGAAAGAGCTCGAACGCCTGACCAGCCAGATGGCGTCGACGCCGCTGGACAAGACCAAGCCGCTTTGGCAGTTCCACCTGGTGGAGAAGTTCGGCGGTGGTTCGGCCCTGATCACCCGCATCCACCACTGCTACGCCGACGGCATGGCGCTGGTGCAGGTCATCCTTTCCATGACGGAGATGGGTGACGATCCCAAGCGCAAGGCGGCCCTGGCCAAGCGTTGGCTGAAGCACGAAGAACACGCCCCGGTGGCCAAGCGCGTCGGTGCCATCGACCGCTACATGCAGCTGGGCGGCAAGATGATCGAAAAGGGCATGGACTTCTACCGCGACCCCACCCTGGCGGCGATGCTGGCCAGCGAGGGCGTGGACATCGCCAAGGAAGTCGGCATGGCGCTGGCCCTGCCGGACGACCCGGAAACCGTGCTCAAGGGCCGCCTGGGCGTCAGCAAGCGCGTCGCCTGGGCCGAGAAGCTGGACCTGGACGAAGTGAAGTCGGTGAGCCGCGCCCTTTGCTGCACCGTCAACGATTTGCTGCTGGCTTCGGCCACCGGTGCGCTGCGCAGCTACATGCTCGAGCGCGGCGAGCACCTGGAAGGCATCACCCTGCGCGCCACGGTGCCGGTGAACCTGCGCCCGCTGGAGCATGCCAAGCAGCTGGGCAACCACTTCGGCCTGGTGTTCCTGGAGCTGCCGGTGGGCGAGGCCAACCCGATGCGGCGCCTGGAGCGGGTGGCGGCGTGCATGAAGGTGCTGCGCAAGTCGCGCCAGGCCGTGGCTACCTTCGGCGCGCTGGCCGCGGTGGGCATGGCGCCGCCGCCGGTGCAGGCCTTCGCGCTGGAGATGTTCAGCCGCAAGGCTTCGGCCGTGGCCACCAACGTGCCCGGCCCGCAGATGCCGCTGTACCTGGGCGGCCGCAAGATCACCGACATGATGTTCTGGGTGCCGCAGACCGGCTCCATTGGCCTGGGCATCTCGATCCTGAGCTACAACGGCCAGGTGCATTTCGGCCTGATTGCCGACGCCAAGCTGATGCCGGACCCGGATTCGGTGATCCGCCGTTTCCGCCCCGAGTTCGAGAAGCTGCTCTACCTGGCGCTGATGGCGCGCTGGGAAGGCCCCTTCTGCTCGGAAGCCGCCGATGCCCTGATGGATCCCTGCGACTGAGCCCGGCGCGGGCATTTTGCCGGCGCGTCTTCGCGCCAGCTTTGCACGGCTTGGCGCAGTGTTACGGGAATTTCCGGAGTCCCCATGTCGAATTCCTCCTGTGACATCCCCGGCCTTGGCCTGCGCGTTCCGGCCAGCCAAGTGCCCGACCCGGCGCTGGACTTGCCCACGGCCAGCGACCGCGGCGATGCCATCCTGGGTGGGGGCTGCTTCTGGTGCACCGAGGCGGTGTTCCGCCGCCTTGAAGGCGTCACCGAGGTGCAGCCCGGCTATGCCGGCGGCAGCGCCGACACGGCCGACTACAAGCAGGTGTGCAGCGGCCGCACCGGCCACGCCGAGGTTATCCGCATCCTCTACGACCCGGCACGCATCAGCTACGGCCAGTTGCTCAAGGTGTTCTTCGCGGTGGCGCACGACCCGACGCAGAAGGACCGCCAGGGCAACGACGTCGGCACCCAGTATCGATCGGCGCTGTTTCCGGCCGATGATGCCCAGCGCGAGGTGGCCGCGGCCTACATGGACCAGCTGACGGCGGCGAATGTGTTCGCTTCGCCCTTGGCCACCACGATCGAGCCGCTGGACACGTTCTTCGTGGCCGAGGCCTACCACCACGACTACGCGGCGAAGAATCCCGGACAGCCCTACATCCAGTTCGTCTCCCTGCCGAAGGTGGCCAAGCTGCTGAGCGCCTTCCCCGACAAGCTCAAGTAACCGTAATGGCGGGCAGGCCGCGACTGCGTGCCTGCCCGCGAACGCCGCTCACCTGTGGCGAACGGCTTCACCGCGCATGGACTCACGGTATTTCACCAGGTCGGCCACGTTGTCGAACGAGCCCAGCCGCAGCGCCTCGGTGGTGGAGAGCTCGTACAGGTCGCAGCGCTTCCCTGCCTGGCACACCGTGGCGTAAGCCACTTCAGGTCCCGGTGCCGCCGCCTTGGCGGCGCGGCCAGCGGCCAGGGGGCCCTCCACCACCTTTCGGTCCCAGCCGGTGACGTAGGTACATCCCTTCGAGTCGCAGCGCCACAGCGTGCACAGCTGGGTATCGCAGGTGACGATGTAGCAGCCGTTGCTGCAGTCGATGGGAGCCTGGGCGCGGGCAGGCGAGGGTGCGAGCGCCGAGAGCAGCGCGAGTGCGGCGAGCAGCGTGGCGAAGCCGATTCTCATGGGAATTCCTCGGAAAGGTTGACGATGGCCGGCAGAGGTCTGCCTGCCCGTCGAAACTACCGGGGTGGCGGGCAGGCGCCGTCAGTCGGCCGCCTTTCCCTGCCGTAGGAATTCCGCGCGAAGTGAAAAGAAAGATGCGCCCTCGCGCTCAGCCTGCCTCCGGCGGGAACTGCAGCCGCAGCGCGGCCTCGAGCGGCGTTGGCGCGCGGCATCGGTCGAGCAGCATCCACTCCATTTCCGGTGGCGGCAGCGGACGGCTGAACAGGTAGCCCTGGATCTGGTCGCAGCGGTGGCGGCGCAGGTAGGTGAGCTGCTCCATGGTTTCCACGCCTTCGGCGATCACGGTCAGCTTCAGGCTGTGGGCCATGGTGATGATGGCCAGTGCGATGGTGGCATCGTCCGGGCTGGTGGTGATGTCGCGGATGAAGGCGATGTCAATCTTGAGTTTGTCGATCGGGAACCGGCGCAGGTAGGCCAGGCTGGAATAACCGGTGCCGAAGTCGTCGATGGTGATGGCCAGCCCCATGGCCTTGAGGCTGGTGAGTGTGTCCACGGTGCGCTCGGTGTTCTCCATCAGCGAGCTTTCGGTCAGCTCCAGCTCCAGCAGGTGGGCCGGGATGCCGCTTTCGTCCAGTGCCTGGCGCACGTCCTGGGCCAGGTTGCCGTCGGTGAACTGGCGCGCGGAGATGTTGACCGCGATCTGCACCGGCCCCACCGACGAATGCAGCCACTGCGCAATCTGCCGGCAGGCCGCGCGGATGACGTTGCGGCCGACGGCGACGATCAGCCCGGTTTCCTCCAGCACCGTCACGAAGTCCTGCGGGCCCACCAGCCCGTGCCCCGGCCGCTGCCAGCGCAACAGGGCCTCCACGCCGGTGATGTGGTCGTCGCCCAGCGCCATCTTGGGCTGGTAGTTCAGCACGAACTCGCCGTTGTCCACAGCGGCGCGCAGCGCGGACTCCAGCTCCATGCGAGCGATCAGGTCGACGTTCATCTGCGCGGTGAAGAAACACGCCGCGTCGCGGCCAGACTGCTTGGCGCGGTACATCGCCATGTCGGCGTAGCGCAGCAGTGTGGTGGCGTCCTGCGCATCGTCGGGGTAGATCGTGATGCCGATGCTGGCCGTCACCATCACGTCGTGGCCCATCAGCCGGAACGGCGCCTGCAGCGCCGCCCGCACCTTGCAGGCCACCAGCGCGGCGCCGCTGCGGCAGTCGTTCATCACCAGGATCAGCGCAAACTCGTCGCCGCCCAGGCGGCCGATCACGTCGCGCGTGCGCACGCACTTAACCAGGCGGTTGCCCAACTGGCTCAGCAGCTCGTCGCCGATGGCGTGGCCCAGGGTGTCGTTGACGCTCTTGAAGTTGTCCAGGTCGATGAACAGCACCGCCACGCCCCAGTCGTGGGATGTGGCCTGGGCCACGGTGCGCTCGAGGGTGGCGTAGAACAGGGCGCGGTTGGGCAAGCCGGTCAACGTGTCGTAGTGCGCCAGGTGGTGCAGGCTTTCTTCGGCCTGCTTGCGCTCGGTGATGTCGCGAACGATGCCCACCACCAGCCAGTCCTCGCCCCAGCGCTGCGCCTGCTGGTGGATCTCCACGTCCACCAGCGCGCCCTGCTTGTGGCGCATGCGCGCGTCCACCGGACCGGTGTCGGCACCGGCGGCGATGATGGCGTCGAACTCGTCCTCCAGCTCCTGGGGAGGGGCAAGCCACACAAGCCCGGGGCCCGCCGAAAACAGCTCTTCGCGGGTGTAGCCCAGCAGGTTGCAGGCGGTCTGGTTGACCTCCACGAAGCCCATCGTGCTGCGGTCGATCAGGAAGATGGCATCAGCGGCGCCTTCCATCGCGCTGCGGAAGCGCTCGAGTTCGCTGTTGCGTTGGCGCACCGCGCGTTCCTGCAACTCTGGCGGCTGCGCCACCGCGGCGCGCAGCCGCACCAGCTCCACCAGGTTGCGGATTCGCAGTGCCAGCACGTGCCGGTTCACCGGGCGACGGATAAATTCCTGGGCGCCGGCCAGGATGCTGCCCGTGCGCGTGCGGCCGTCCAGCCTGGCCAGTACCAGCATCACCGGCACGCCGGCGCTGCGCGGGTCGTCCTTCAGCGCTTGGCTGGCCTCGCTGCCGCAGCCGCGCCCGGGGTTGAGCAGCACGAGGTCCGGCACGAGCTTATCCAGCAGGACCTGCGCGTCCTCGAGCGTGCGGGCCGGGCAGGTGGCGAAGCCCTCCGCCGCCAAAAGGGACTGGAGGCGTTGGCGGCTGCGGTCGTCGCGATCGATCAGCAAAACGGTGAGAGGGCGGGGCAGGGGCGCCGTGGCTTCGGCGCGTGCGGCGACGCTGCGGGCGGAGGACGCGCGCTGTCGCCGTTTGCGCAGGTCGCTTTCATCGTGGCGAAGTGGCGAGCGCAGCTCCATGCCGCCGTAGGCGGCGGTGCCCAACACGGTGATCGCGTCGACCGACATAGGCTTTCCTGCAGGCGCAGAGGGCCCGACGCTGCCGTCGGGAAGCACGTTCCGGATTTAGCACCGCCTCGTCGGCCGCTCTGTTCGGTAGCAGACATTGCGCCCGCGTGCGCCGAGCGCCCAGGCCCGGGTTCGCGTATGTTCCCGATGTCTCCCGTCCGCACCCGCTGCCATGGACCACAGCCCCTCCAGCCCGCCTCCGCGCCTGACGATGAAAGCCTTTTGGGCGTGACTTTGGCGACGAAGTCTTCAATCTCGAGCGCGGACTGCCTTGGACGTTCTGGCAGCTGTGCCGATCGCCCGGCGCCTTGATCCGCCGCTACGTGGACCAGCGCGACCCGCGGGTGGTGCGGCCCCTGCGCTGGTTCCTGCTGGGGTTCGCGCTGATGGCCATCGTGTTCCAGTCCGTGGGCGGCACCGAGTCGGCGCAGTCGGGTTTCCGCACGGGCCTGGACGGACGCTCGGAACAGGCGGCCATGGCCCAGGCCCTCTGGACGGTGATGTCGAACCTGCAGTGGGTGTTGCTGGGCGCGGTTTTCCCGGCCGGGGCGCAGGCGCTCACCGTGGTTTACCGGCGCCACGGGCCGGAGTTCGCCGAAATGTGGGTTTTCTGCCTTTATCTGGCGGGCCAGCTGCTGGGTATGTGGGCCCTGCTGCTCGCGTTCGACCAATACCTCGAGGTGCCTGGCGTCGCCCAGGCCATGCTGGCCATGCCGGCGGCATGGTTCATCGCTTCGTGCCTGGGGTATTTCCCCGGCCAGGGGCCGACGCGCTGGCTGCGCGCGTTCGGGGCGCTGCTGTTTTG
>NZ_JAIBFH010000020.1 GCF_019459675.1 Arenimonas sp. | reverse complement strand
CTGCCAGCGACGCCAGGCCACCAGCAGCGCCACCAGCACCACCAGCAGCGGCATGCCCAAGATGTTGATCAGCTTCAGGCGTACACCCAGCGCATCGATGTCGGCGTTGAGGCGATGCTGCACTTCGCGCAGCTCCTTGCGCATGCGCAGCTTCTCGTCCTGGAAGCGGAGTATCTCGGCCTGCTGCTGCGGCGAAAGCGCCTGGGCCTGGCCGTTGGTTCCCGGCCGCTGCAGCAGGGCCAGCTGCGTTTCGAGTTCGTCCAGCTGCCCCTGCAGTCTCTGCTCGGTGCTGCGGTAGCGTTCTTCGGCGGCGCGGCGCAGGGCCGCCACGCGCTTGAACGGGCGCGCCGCCGTCGCCCGGGTCCGCACTGAAATCAGGTCGGCGTTGCCCACCAGGTTGTCCACCGCGTTGTAGACGAAATCACCGTTGCTGGCGAAGGCGTTGAACACCGGCTGCCCCATGAAGTCGTTCACCTGTACCCACAGCCGGTCGGTGAGCACGTCGGTGTCGGCCACCACCACGATGTTCACCGGTTCGACGCTTTGCGCCAGGTGTTTGTCGCCGCTTCGATCGGTGAAGGCGGACTTGAGCGGGCCGGTGAAGCGCGCCGCCAGGACGAACGGCTCGCCGCCGGGCTTGAAATCAACGCGCAGGCGGCCCGGGTCGGCCACGGCGTCGCGCACCTCGCTCACCAGCGCCATCGACGACGCGCCGGAGCTTTGCGCCAGGGCGCTCATGGCCAGCGTGGACTCGCGCGCAAGCCCCAGCGCGCCCACGCTCGACAGGTTCAGGGACTGCAGTTCGGCCGACACCACGTCGTCCTGGCTGAGCGCGTCCTTGGCCAGGCCCAGCACCGCCAGGTGCCGCACCGGCAGTCCGTTGGGATCGGGCTGCACCTGCAGCGCGTGCTTGTCGTCCAGCACCACGCGCGTGGCGTCGTATTGGATGCCCCAGGCCGTGAACAGCGCCGGCAGGTCGGAGCTGCGCGGGATGGCCAACGACAGCGGGTCGAGCGGATCCACCCCGCCCTGGTCGGCCTCGGAATCGGGGTCCACGAACACCAGCAGGCGGCCGCCGCGCATCACGAACTGGTCAATGGCATACAGCGTGTCGTCGGGCAGGCTGCGCGGGTGCACCAGCCACAGCAGGTCGACGTCGTCGGCGAAGCTGGTGGGGTTGCCCTGGAAGCGGCGCAGTTCGAACAGCTCGCTCACCTGCCGGTCCACCACCCAGCCCGGCGTGGTGCGCCCGGTCGGGTCGGTACTGGGGCCGGTCGGCAGGCCACTGACCAGGCCCACCACGGGCAGCGAGTCCACGCTGAGCGTGGACACCAGCTTGGCCACGTCGTACTCCAGGAACGCTTCCTTGTCGGGCTGGATGAACGGCATCACCGTTTCACCGTCGGTGCTGTTGATGCCCACCAACCCGAAATAAAGCTTGTCGCCGGTGCTGCCCAGCGGCACGGCCTGCAGGCCAAGCGCTGCCGCCTGGTCCTCGGCTTCGGAGAAAGGCTCCGGGTCGATCACCTCCAGCGTGACCTTGCCGTCCGAGCGCGCCGCGATTTCCTCCAGCAGCTCGCGCACGCGCGCGGCGAAGACGCGGAACTGCTGCAGGTCGCGGGTGGCGTGTTCGGAGTAATAAAGCTTGAGCCGGATCGGCTCGTCCACGCGCGCCAGCACGCTGCGTGTGCCGTCGGAAAGCGTGTACAGCTGCTTCTGCGTGAGGTCGACGCGGGCGCCGCGCAGCAGCACCGAAGAAAGCGCCACCAGCGCCACGAAGCCCAGCGCCAGAAGCGCCAGGGCCAGCAGGGGAATGTAACGTCGGTTGGGTCGGGTCATGGCGTTCAGTCGGCCTTTTTCAGGTCGATCACCAGCACCGTGGCGGCCAGCCAGGTGGCGATGCAGAGCAGGAAGAACACCACGTCGCGCAGGTCCAGCACGCCGCGGCTGATGGCCTGGAAATGGGTCAGGAAACTCAGCCCCGCGAATGCGTCCACCCAGGCCTGCGGCGCCCAGCCGCGCACCAGGTCCAACGCCAGCGGGAAGCCCGCCAGCAGCAGAAGCAGGCAGATCACCACGGTCAGGATGAAGGCCACCACCTGGCTGCGCGTGGCCGCCGACAGCGCGCCACCGATCGCCAGGAACGCCCCCGCCATCAGCCAGCTGCCCAGGTAGCTGGCCACGATGACGCCGTGGTCGGGGTCACCCAGCCACGCCACCGTGATCCACATGGGGAAGGTCAGTGCCAGCGCCAGGCCCAGGAAGGCCCACGCCGCCAGGAACTTGCCCAGCACCGCCTGCCACAGCGCCAGCGGCAGCGTCAGCAGCAGTTCCAGCGTGCCCGACTTGCGCTCCTCGGCCCACAGCCGCATGGCCACGGCCGGCGCCAGAAGCAGGTACAGCCAGGGATGGAAGCGGAAGAACGGCTGCAGGTCGGCCTGCCCCGCTTCGTAGAAGCCGCCCAGGTAAAACGTGAACGCTCCGGCCAGGGCCAGGAAAATCACCAGGAACACCACCGCCAGCGGCGTGGCGAAATAGCTGGTGAACTCGCGCTTGAACACCGAGTACACCGCCCTCATGGCTTCGCCTCCGCGGTGGTGATGCGGCGGAACACTTCGTCCAGCCGCCCGCGTTCGGTCTGAAGGCCGGTGAACACCACGCCGCGCTGGCGCAGACGCTCGGCTACCGCGTCAGCCACCACCGGCCTGCCCTGCGGGAAAACGTAAAGGCGGCCGTCTCCGGCGTCCTGGTGGAAGCCACTGACGCCCGGCATGCCGTCCAATGCGGCGCGGGCGGCGATGCTGTCGGAGGCCAGCAGCGACACCGCGCCCTGGAAGCGCGAACGCGCCAGCAGATCGGCCGGCGTGTTGTCGGCCAGCACCTTGCCGCGGGCCACGATCATCGCGCGGCTGCAGACCGCTTCCACTTCTTCCAGGATGTGGGTGGACAGCAGCACCGTGCGCTCGCGCGCCAGCTCGCGGATGAGCGTGCGCACCTCGTGCTTCTGGTTGGGGTCCAGGCCATCGGTCGGCTCGTCCAGTATCAGCGCGGGCGGATCGTGCAGGATGGCGGCGGCCAGGCCCACCCGGCGCTTGAAACCCTTGGAAAGCGTATCGATCGGCTGGTGCAGCACGTCTTCCAGCGAAAGCCGCTTGTAAACCGCCTGCAGGCGCTCACGGCGCCGATCACCGGCAAGCCCGCGCACGTCGGCGACAAAGCCCAGGAAACCCTCGGGGCTCATCTCGCCGTAGCCCGGCGCACCCTCGGGCAGGTAACCCAGCGACCGGCGCGCGGCCATGGGGTCGGACTGGACGTCGTGGCCACAAACGGTGGCGGTGCCGGAGGTGGGCGCCAGGAAGCCGGCGATCATCTTCATGGTGGTGGATTTGCCGGCGCCGTTGGGGCCGAGGAACCCCAGCACTTCACCGGGTTCAACCTTGAAGCTGATGCCATCCACCGCCAGCAGGCGGCCGTAGCGCTTGTGCAGGTCGTGTGCCTGGATCATCGGGTTCGAGTCTCGCTGTTACGGGCGCCAGAAATGACAGGGCGGGCACTTGGCCCGCCCTGCGTGTTGCTCAACCGGCGGCCGGGGTTTCCGGGGCCTCGGCGGGGGCCTCTTCGGCCTCCGCGCCTTCTTCTTCCGGCTCGGTCGGCAGCGGCGCAATGATCACGGGCTCCGCCATCTCGACGCCCGCAATGCGGACCGGCCAGTACACGCGGAACTCGGCCTCTTCCATCAGCATGTCCTTGATGGGATTGAGGTATTCCTCATACGGACGGTCCCAGGTCTCGGCGCCACGCACCATCGCCCAGGCCTTGGTCAGGTCGCGCACGCGCGGCAGGCCGGGCGACGGGCCGGTGTAGGTGGTGGTGGCGGCGCGCATGGCCGGCAGCTGGGCGTAAACCACCGGGCCTTCAACCGTCACGTCCAGCAGTTCGAGCGGCGCATTCGGGTCCACCGGTGCCACCGGTGCGACTTCGGCTTCGGCTTCGGCAACGGCCTCGCCTTCGGCGGCGGCATCGCCTTCGCCAGCTTCCGGGGTGTCCGATTCCACGGGCGCCGGGCCGGTGCCCTGGCGACGGATCGGCATCACGATGTCGAAGCCGTACGTGTCGGAGCTGAACTCGTTGGTGACGATGCGCATCGGGCCGGCGGGCTCGAGATCGCTCTTCTCCATGACCTGCTCGATCCACTTGAGCTGGTTGGTCATGGCCATCGCGATGTCGTCGTTGGCGCGCTTGGCCGCCGTGGTCACGACCAGGGCGTTGGTGGCCGGCAGGTCGACGAACGAGAAGCCGGGCTCATGCTGGCTGTAGTCGAAGCGCGGGATGGTGGCGAGCAGGTTGCTGACCTTGCCCAGGCCGGCCTTGATCTCGTCGCCGATGCCGCGGGTGACATACAGGCCGGCGTAGCGACCCAGCAGATCCCAACCGTAGTCCACCGTGTAACGCTGGGTGATCTTGACGTTCTGGTTACGCTGGCCGGTGCGCTCGAAGCGGAAGGTCATGAGCTTGTTGCCGCCGCGGGCTTCGTTTTCGACCGCGTAGACGATCTTCTCGCCCGGGACGTCTTCGATCAGCGTCCAGCTGCCGTTGCCGATGGAGGCGTCGTTGGACTTGAACTCCAGCTTGGCGCCGACGCCCTGCTCGGGGCCCGACGTCGTGAGCTGCACGCGGGGGTCCTTGTTGACCAGGGAATTCCAGTCGCGGAAGCGCGTGAAGCTGCCCACCAGGTCGTTCACGGTGGACATCGGACGGTTGGTCTCGGCCGACTCCGACACGGTGCGCGTAGATGGCAGGAACAGGCCAATCACCACGAACAGCGCGATGACGATCAGCAGCGAGACAATCCACTCAATAACTCGGGTCATTCTTGGGTTCTCCGGGACCAATCTTCGGCGGGTTGACGTGCCCGACGGCAATAATCGCAGAGGATATCAGGTCATGCCGCCGGCCGGCAGGGGTTCCGCGGAAACTTCCCGAAACCCGCGCCGCAGCTGGCGCGCGGCTATACCAGCTTGAGTTCGAAGGCCTTCAGGACGGCCCGCGTACGGTCACGTACGCCCAGCTTGGACAGGATGTTGGACACGTGGTTCTTCACCGTGCCCTCGGCCAC
>NZ_JAIBFH010000019.1 GCF_019459675.1 Arenimonas sp. | reverse complement strand
CCGGGGGTGGGAAATACTAACGCCTGGGGGGCGGTGCTGCCCGCCCGGGGCGCGGGCGGCGCCAGCGCGGTGGGATTTAAGCGGGTGGCCAGGGGCTGCGAAGCCACGCCCGAGGGCCTGCGCAACGACGACGCGCTGGCGCTGCAGGCGGCCAGTGATCCCCGGCCGGCCTATGCGCTGGTCAATCCCTACGCCCTGCCCGAACCCACGGCGCCCCAGATCGCCGCCGAGCGCGCCGGTGTCCAGATCCACCTGGGGCCCATGCTCGAGGCCTACCGATCGCTGCAGGCCCTGTCCGCCCAGGTGGTGGTGGAGGGAGTGGGCGGCTGGCTGGCCCCGCTGGCCGACGACCTGGAGCAGGCCGACTTGGTGCGCGCCCTGGACCTGCCGGTGATCCTGGTGGTGGGCCTGAAGCTGGGCTGCCTCAACCACGCCCGGCTGACCGCCCGGGCCATCCAGGCCGACGGTTGCCGCCTGCACGGCTGGATCGGCAGCAACGTCGAAGGGCTGGAGCCGCGCTACATCCAGCTGGTGGCCCAGGCGCTGCCGGTGCCCTGCCTGGGCGTGCTGCCGCATGCTCCCGGGGCGTCCCCGGCCAGCCTGGCCGCGAAACTGTCCGTCGGCTGAACCAGCCCCGCGCCAGTCCCGCCGGATCCGGCTTTCGGAACTTAATGGACTTGACAGTTCATATTTAGAAAATAGAATGACCGTTCATTCATTCTATGACGCGGGCGCCTGCCTGGGCTGCCCCGTCCCCGTCGCTCCAGATCGAGGTTTCCATGGCAACTGTCCGCACCGCGTCCCGGTTTTCCCTGCTGCTCGCCGTTTCCGGTGCGCTGGCACTGTCCGGCTGCGGCGGCGAGCCCGCGCCGGAGGCCATGCCCACGCCCGAAGTGGCCGTGGTCACCCTCAAGGACCAGCCCGTACGCCTGACGCGCGAACTGGCCGGCCGCACCACGCCCTTCCTGGTGGCCGAGGTCCGGCCGCAGGTCACCGGCATCATCACCCGCCGCCTGTTCGAAGAAGGCTCGATGGTGAAGGCCGGCGACGCGCTGTACGACATTGACGCGTCCGCCTACCGCGCCAGCCGCGACAGCGCCCGCGCCGGCCTGGCCCGGGCGCAGGCCGCGCTGACCTCGGCGCGCCTGTCGGCCAACCGTTCGAAGGAACTGGCCGCCGCCAAACTCGTCAGCGCCCAGGACAACGAGCGTGCCGCCGCCGCTTTCCAGCAGGCCCAGGCCGACGTCGCCGCTGCGCGCGCCGACCTGCAGGCCACCGAAGTGACGCTGGGCTATGCCCACATCACCGCGCCCATCAGCGGCCGCATCGGCAAGTCCTCGGTCACCCAGGGCGCGCTGGTCACCGCCAACCAGGCGCAGGCGCTGGCCACCATCCAGCAGCTGGACCCGATGTACGTGGACCTGGCGCAGTCGAGCTCGGAGCTGCTGGCGCTGCGCAAGGAAATGGCCGCCGGCACCCTGGAGCGCGGCGACGGCGTGCCGGTGAAGATCCTGCTCGAAGACGGCAGTGACTACGGCCAGGACGGCCGCATGGAGTTCGCCGACGTCACCGTCGACCCCACCACCGGCAGCTACGCGCTGCGCGTGCGGGTGCCCAATGCCGAGAACTTCCTGCTGCCGGGCATGTACGTGCGCGCGGTGGTGGACATGGGCCAGCGCCCGAACGGCGTGCTGGCCCCGCAGCAGGGCATCACCCGCGACGCCAAGGGCCAGGCCGTGGCGATGGTGGTGACGCCGGAAGGCAAGGTGGAACAGCGCGTCGTGCAGGCCAGCCGCACCATCGGCGACCAGTGGCTGGTGGACGAAGGCCTGCGCGCCGGCGACCGCGTGATCGTCGAGGGCCTGCAGAAAGTGCAGCCGGGCGGCGACGCCAAGGCCGTGGAAGCTGCGGCGGCCACGGCCGGCGCCTCGGTTCCGTCCCCGCCGGCGCCCGCCGCCGCGGCCAGCAAGTAAAGGCGGAGCATCCCCATGGCAAGGTTCTTCATCGATCGCCCCATCTTCGCGTGGGTCATCGCGATCATCCTGATGCTCGCGGGCATCCTGGCGCTGACCCAGCTGCCGATCTCGCGCTACCCGACCATCGCGCCGCCGTCGGTCACCATCAACGCCAACTATCCGGGTGCGTCCGCGCAGGCGGTCGAAAACTCGGTGACGCAGATCATCGAACAGTCGATGACGGGCCTGGACGGCCTGGACTACCTGTCGTCCACCAGCGACTCCAACGGCAGCGTCAGCGTCACGCTGACCTTCAAGACCGGCACCGACCCCGACATCGCCCAGGTGCAGGTGCAGAACAAGCTGCAGGGCGCCACCGCGCTGCTGCCCCAGGTGGTGCAGCAGCAGGGCATCGGCGTCACCAAGGCCAGCTCGGGCTTCCTGCAGGTGCTGGGCTTCGTGTCCGAGGACGGCAGCATGGACCGCGGCGACATCGCCGACTACGTCTCGTCGAACATCGTCGACCCGCTCAGCCGGGTGCCGGGCGTGGGCAGCGTGCAGGTGTTCGGCGGCAAGTACGCCATGCGCATCTGGCTCGACCCGGGCAAGCTCAACACCTACAAGATGGCGCCGGCCGAAGTGATCGCCGCCGTGCGCGCGCAGAACGCCCAGGTGGCCGTGGGCCAGCTGGGCGGCACGCCGGCCATCGACGGCCAGCAGATCAACGCCACCATCACCGCGCAGGACCGGCTGCAGACCCCCGAACAGTTCCGCGACATCGTGCTGCGCAGCAACGTGGACGGTTCGGTGCTGCGGCTGGGCGACGTGGCCCGCGTGGAGCTGGGTTCGGAAAGCTATTCGGTGATCAGCCGCTACAACGGCCAGCCGGCCTCGGGCGTGGCGGTTTCGCTGGCCACCAACGCCAACGCGCTGTCCACGGCCGACGGCATGGCCGAGCTGATGGAGCAGATGAAGCCGTCGTTCCCGCCGGGCCTGAAGGTCGTCATCCCGTTCGACACCACGCCGTTCGTGCGCGTCTCGATCAACGAAGTGGTCAAGACCCTGATCGAAGCCGTGGTGCTGGTGTTCCTGGTCATCTTCCTGTTCCTGCAGAACTTCCGCGCCACGCTCATCCCCACCATCGCGGTGCCGGTGGTGCTGCTGGGCACGCTGGCCATCCTGCTGGCGCTGGGCTTCTCGATCAACATGCTGACCATGTTCGCGATGGTGCTGGCCATCGGCCTGCTGGTGGACGACGCCATCGTAGTGGTGGAGAACGTGGAACGCCTGATGAGCGAAGAGGGGCTGTCGCCGCTCGAAGCCACGCGCAAGTCCATGGACCAGATCACCGGCGCGCTGGTGGGTATCGGCATGGTACTGGCGGCGGTGTTCATCCCGATGGCCTTCCTCACCGGCTCCACCGGCGTGATCTACCCCCAGTTCACCGCCACCATCGTTTCCGCGATGGGCCTTTCGGTGCTGGTGGCCATCGTGCTGACGCCGGCGCTGTGCGCCACGATGCTCAAGCCGCTCAAGAAGGGCGAACACCACGGCGAGAAGGGCTTCTTCGGCTGGTTCAACAAGAAGTTCGACGCCGGCAACAAGAAGTACCAGGGCTTCGTCGGCATGATGCTGCGCCGCAGCGGCCGGTTCCTGGTGCTGTACGGCCTGCTGGCGCTGGTGATGGTGTTCGTCTATTCCCGCCTGCCGTCGTCCTTCCTGCCCGACGAAGACCAGGGCGTGCTGTTCACCATCGTGCAGACCCCGGTGGGCGCCACCCAGGAACGCACCCAGAAAGTCATGGAAGAAGTGGAGCGCCATTACCTGCAGGACGAGAAGGAGCACGTGGTGTCCACGTTCTCGGTGCAGGGCTTCAGCTTCGCCGGCAGCGGCCAGAACAACGGCATGGTGTTCGTGAAGCTCAAGGACTGGGACGAGCGCACCACGCCCGAATCCAGCGTCAACGCGCTGGTGGGCCGCGCCATGGGCCGCTTCAGCCAGATCAAGGACGCCATGGTGTTCGCGCTGGCGCCGCCGCCGGTGACCGAACTGGGCACGTCCGGCGGCTTCAACCTCTACCTCAAGGACAACGCGGGCGCGGGCCACCAGGCGCTGGTGGCGGCACGCAACCAGATGCTGGGTGCCGCCGGGCAGAGCAAGCTGCTGATGGGCGTACGCCCCAATGGGCAGGAAGACACGCCGCAGTTCCGCCTGGACATCGACAACGAGCGGGCCGAGGCGTTGGGCGTTTCCGTGGCCGACATCAACAGCACGCTCACCGTGGCCTGGGGCGGGCAGTACATCGACGACTTCGTCGACCGTGGCCGGGTGAAGCGCGTGTACGTGCAGGCCGACGCGCCGTTCCGCATGGTGCCCGAGGACTTCGGCCAGTGGTACGTGCGCAACGCCGCCGGCGAGATGGTGCCGTTCTCGTCCTTCGCCACCACCCGCTGGGAATTCGGTTCGCCGCGCCTGGAGCGCTTCAACGGCGCCTCGGCGATCAACATCACCGGCACGCCGGCCCCGGGCATCAGCTCGGGCGACGCGATGGCCGAGATGGAGCGCATCGCCGGCGAACTGCCGCAGGGCTTCGGCATCGAGTGGAGCGGCCAGAGCTACCAGGAGCGCGCCGCGAACGCGCAGACGCCGTTGCTGTACGCGCTGTCGGTGCTGATCGTGTTCCTGTGCCTGGCGGCGCTGTATGAAAGCTGGACCATCCCCACTTCGGTGCTGCTGGTGGTGCCGCTGGGCATCCTGGGCACGGTGCTGTTCACCTGGATGCGCGGGCTGGAGCGCGACGTTTACTTCCAGGTGGGCATGCTGACCACGGTGGGCCTGTCTTCGAAGAACGCGGTGCTGATCATCGAGTTTGCCAAGGCCAACGTCGAGAAGGGCATGGACCTGGTGGAGGGCACGCTGGCCGCCATTGGCGACCGCCTGCGGCCGATCCTGATGACGTCCATTGCCTTCGGCTTCGGCGTGCTGCCGCTGGCCCTGGCCACCGGTGCCGGTTCGGGCGCGCAGAAAGCCATCGGCACGGGCGTGGTCGGCGGCATGCTGGCCGGCACGTTCCTGGGCATCTTCTTCATCCCGCTGTTCTTCGTGGCGGTGCGTCGTTTGACCGCGCGCAAGAAGGCGGCGTCATGAACCTCGCGGCCAACTCCCCCAGCAAGGCCGAGCAGCGCGCGCTGGTTCAGCGCACCCGCATCCTGGATGCGGCGCGCAGCTGCTTTGCCGAAAGTGGTTTCCACGGCGCCAGCATCGCCGCCATCGCCGAATCGGCGGGCATGAGCCAGGGCCTGATCTACCGCTACTTCACCAACAAGGCCGCCATCGTCCACGCCATCGTGGAAGAACAGCGCCAGGGCCGCGGCGAAGCGCTGGCCGGCATCGAGTCCTGCCACGCGCTGGTGGACCTGGTGATGGGCAAGCTCGAACGCTGGCGCGACAGCAGCACGCGGTTCGGCAGTGAGTTCGACCCGATCCTGTTCCTGGAAATCACCGCCGAGGCCACCCGCGATCCTGACGTGGCCGCGGTGCTGGCGACCAACGAACAGTCGGTGTGGTGCGACCTGTCGGACGTGATCCGGCGCGACGCGCGCGCCTCGGGCAAGGTGCTGGACGAAGCCCAGGTGCAGCAGCGCACCATCGTGCTGCGCTGCCTGGTGGACGGCGCCATCCTGAACTGGATCCGCGACCCGTCGATGGACCCGCAGCAGCTGCGACGCAGCCTCGACGCCGTCTGCGACACCCTGCTGACCTGACCCCGGTTTTCAGTGGCCGGCGTAGCGGCAGCCCGAGGTGCAGGTTTCGTGCACCACCACCAGCGACAGGGCCGGTAGCTGCGGCTTGATCTCGTCCCAGATCCAGCGCGCGAGGTTTTCGCTGGTGGGATTTTCGAGGCCCGGGATGTCGTTGAGGTAGTTGTGGTCCAGGCGCTCGTAGGTGGGCTTGAAGATCGCCTTGATGTCGCCGAAGTCCATGATCCAGCCCGTGTGCGGGTCGGGCGTGCCGCCCACGTGCAGCTCCACCGCGAAGGAATGCCCGTGCAGCCGCGCGCACTTGTGGCCGGGCGGGACGTTGGGCAGCCGGTGGGCGGCTTCGATGCGGAAGACTTTGTAGATATCCATGGCCGGCATTGTATCCCGGCCCCGGCGGGGCCGCCCGGCGCGGCATTTGAGTGTCCTCCGGCACGGGCCTATGCTGCGGCGACCGTCCCGGGAGAACGCCCATGCGCACCCTGATCCTTGCTTCGCTGGTCGCCGTCCTCGTGCTGCTGCTTCCCCGCGCCCAGGCCCTGACGCCACTGCCGTCCGTTTCCTACGCCGGCAAGACGGTCCTGGTCACCGGCTCCACCGATGGCCTTGGCCGCGAACTGGCGCTGGCCCTGGCGGCAGACGGCGCCCACGTGATCGTGCATGGCCGCAACGCCGAGCGCGGCCAGGCGGTGGTGGACGAAATCACGAAGTCCGGCAAGGGCTCGGCCCGCTTCATCGCCGCCGACTTCGCCTCGATGCAGGGCGTGCGCGAGTTCGCCGACAAGGTCGCCGCCACCACACCAAAACTCGACCTGCTGGTGAACAACGCCGGCATCGCCTTCAACGACGACCAGCCCCGCCGCGTCAGCGCCGACGGCCACGAGCTGCAGTTCGCGGTGAACTACCTCGCCGGCTGGGTGCTGGTAAACAGGCTGCGGCCGAACCTGGCGGCCGCGGCCCCGTCGCGCATCGTCAACGTCGCTTCGGGCAGCGCCCACGCCATCGACTTCGACGACGTGATGCTGGAGAAGCCGGGTGCCTCCAAGCGCGGCTACGGCCAGAGCAAGCTCGCCCAGGTGTCCATGACGGTCGAGCTGGCCCCGGCCTTCGCCGCCGACGGCATCACCATGATTTCCCTGCACCCGGCCACGCTGATGAACACCACCATGGTGGAAGGCCTGGGCATTCCGCCGCGCACCACGGTGGCCGAAGGCCGCGACCACGTGATGGGCCTGATCCATGCGCCCGCGCTGGAGGCCGGCGCCTTCTACCTGCAGGGCAAGCCGGTCCCGCCGATGGATCCGCAGCCCGCCGATCCGGCGGCGCGCAAGCGGCTGGTGGCGCTGAGCGAGGCACTGACCGGCGTGCTTCGATGATCGACCTGATCCTCAACCTGCTGGTGTTCGTCATCGCCGCTTCGGCGTTGGTCATTTTTCCGGTGTTCCGGCGGGTCCGCCAACGCGAGCTCGCCGAGACCACGCAGCCCGTCTGGCACAAGGGCGAGCCGCTGGTCATGGTGCTGATCGGTGTCTTCTGCGCTGGCCTTTATGGCCTGATGTTCATGGAGCTGAATGCGAGGATTGACCAAACCTCGCTGCTGGTCATGGCGGCATTGCTGCTCGCCGTCCCCACTTCGGTTGGCTATGTGACCTTGCTCGCCCTCTACCATGTCCTGCTCTGGATCCGGCGCAGATAATCCATCGCAGGGCAGTAGACCGTTCTTCGGCAAGGGCAACCCGATCGGCGTGGCGGCAGCGCGCCTTGTCCCGAGCTCCGGGAAAAGGCGCGCGCGTGGGTCCACGCGGGAACTTACTCCACGGTGATGCGCCGCACCTCGCCCAACTCCAGTTCGCGGATGCCGGCCTCGATCACCTGGAGGTCGCCCACGATCACCCAGGTGAGTTCACCCGGCTTCACCACGCCCGCCGCCGCGGCGTTGAGCGCGTCCGACTGCAGCGCCGACAGGTTGCGGGCGTAATCGGCGTAGTAGCCCGGGTCGCGGCCGGTGTTGACGATGTCCAGCGCGGCGCTGACCAACGAGTCCAGCGTTTCGTAGCGTCCGGGAAGGCGCGCCACCTGGCTGCGCAGGATGCTGTCGTACTCCTCGCCCGCCAGCGGCCGCTCGCCGGCCACGCCCTTGATCTCGCGCACCACTTCTACAATGGCTTCCTTGGTTTTGTCGGTCTGCACCGGCGCGTTCACCACGAAGGTGCGCGGGCCGCGGGCACCGTTCACGCCGCCGTAGGCGCCGTACGACCAGTGCTTGTCCAGGCGCAGGTTGCGGTTGAGGCGCGCGGTGGCCATGCCGCCGAAGTTGCGCATCACCGTTTCCAGCGCCAGGTCGTCGGCCTGGCCCGAGGGAGAGGCCAGCTGCGCCGCCACGATCACGGTTTGCGGCGCGCCGGGCTTGTCGATCAGGTGCACCGTTCCGCGGCCCGGCGACGTGCTGGGGCCCACGGCCTTGGTGGGTGCCGCGCCGCCGCGCCAGCCGCCGAAGCTGCGCTCAAGCTCGCTCACCAGCTGGGGCAGGGTGATGTCGCCGGCCGCCCCCACGGTGGCGGTGGCCGGCACGAACCAGCGCGAATGCCAATCGGCCAGCGACTGGCGGGACAGGGCCGCCACCGACGCCTCTGTGCCCAGCCCGCCGCCGGGCCCGGAATACGGATGCCCCGGCGCGTACAGCAGGGTCGGCAGCACGCGCTGCGCCGCGGCACCGGGGTTGGCCCTTTGCTGCGCGATGGCGGCCAGCTGCTGCTTGCGCTGCAGGTCCACCATGTCGGCCGGGAAGGCCGGGTTCAGCGCCACGTCGGCCATCAGGTCCAGCGAGCCGGCGAGGTTGCCGCGCAGTGCACCCAGCCGTACGAACGTCTGGTCCAGCCCGTTGCCAACCGACAGCTGCGCGCCCAGGGCGTCACGCTCGTCGGCGATGCGGAAGGCATCGCGCGTTTTCGTGCCCTTGAGCAGCAGCTCCAGGGCGAAGTTGGCGGTGCCGCGCGCATCGGCCGGGTCGGCGGCGATGCCGGCGTCCACGGCCAGCATCAGGTTCACCAGCGGCACGGAGTGGCGCTCCAGCAGCACCACCTTCAGGCCGTTGGACAGCGTGGCGCGCTGCACCTCGGGGAACGTGACTTCGGGTGCCGCGGCGAGGGCGGGCAGCTTGGAGCGGTCCAGGTCACTCGACGTGGCCTTCAGCGCCGGGAACGGATCGACCTGGAGCGTGTAGCTGGGGCGCGAAAGCCACGCTTTCGCGGTATCGCGCATCTCGGCAGCGGTGATGGCGCGGTAGTCGCGGAAGCGCTGCAGGTAGCCTTCGGGGTCGCCAAAGTAGGTGGCGCTTTCGGCCAGCACGTCGGAACGTCCGCCGAAGCCGCCCAGGCGCTCCTTGCCGCGCACGAACGCGGCCACTTCACCGGTGCGCGCGCGGTCGATGGCCGCGGCGTCGGGCAGCTCGGCCAGCGACTTCGCCAGCAGCGCATCGAGCTCGCGCTCGAGTTCGGCCGGGTCCACGCCCGGGCGCACGCTGGCCACCACCAGGAAGAGGCTGGCCAGTTCGCTGTCCTGCACGCCGGCCTGCACGCTGGTGGCCAGGCCCTTCTCGAACACCAGTTGCCGGTCGAGGGTCGAGCTTTCACTGCCCGCCAGCACGCTGCCGAACAGCTGCATGGCGTGGGTGGCGCGCTGGCCCATCGGCGGCAGGTGCCAGGCGCGGTAGATGCGCGTCTGCGGCACCTGGTCCTGCATGCTGTCGCGGATGTCGGCGTCGAGCACCGGCACCCATTCGCGCTGGCGCGCGATCGGCTTGCCGGGCGCAATGCCGCCGAAATACTTGGTCACCAGCGCCTTGGCCTGCGCCAGCGTGATGTCGCCCGCCAGGGACAGCACGGCGTTGTTGGGGCCGTAGTAGTCGGTGTACCACTGGCGGATGTCTTCCATCTTGGCCGCGTCCAGGTCGGCCATGCTGCCGATGGTGGACCAGCTGTAGGGATGCGAGTACGGGTACATGGTTTCCGAAATGCGCGGCCAGACGCGGCCATAGGGCTGGTTTTCGCCTTGGCGCTTTTCGTTCTTCACCACGCCGCGCTCGCGCTCCAGCATTTCTTCACTGAGGTTGCCGGCCAGGAAGCCCATGCGGTCGGCCTCAAGGTACAGGGTGCGCTCCAGCGCTGACGTCGGCACGTCTTCGAAGAAGTTGGTGCGGTCGGTGCTGGTGGTGCCGTTGCGGTTGTTCGCGCCCAGGTCGTCCATGGCCTCGCGGAAACCGTGCGGATAGTTTTCGCTGCCGTTGAAGAAGAAGTGTTCGAACAGGTGCGCGAAACCGGTGCGGCCGCGCACTTCATTGCGTGAGCCCACGTGGTACCAGAGATTCACGCCCACCAGCGGCACGCTGGGGTCTTCGTGCACCAGCACGGTCAGGCCGTTGTCGAGCACGAACTTGTGGTGCGGGATGCGCAGCGGCGCGAGGTGGTCGTCGGCGGTGGCCGTCTGCGCGGTGGCGAACGTGGCGGGCAGGGCGGTCGCCACCAGCAGGGTGGCGATCAGCATCAGTCGGCACATGGGGGTCTCGCGGGCGGGGTCGGACGCCTAATCTATCGGCACGGCCGCGGCTTGCCCAGCACGCGACACGGGCTCCAGCGCCAGTTGCTCCGCGACATCGTCGTTGTCCTGGACTGGGCCGGGCGTGCTGTAGTCGAACTCCACCAGTTCGCCCCGCGCCGACAGCGTCAGCTCGAAGGCGATGAAGCGCGTGTCGCCCTCGCCCCAGGTGCCGATGCCCGAGCCCTCGAACCGGCGGCCGCCGCCTTCGACCCGCGAAGCCTGCGCCGATTCCAGCACGAAGTGCATGTCCTGGTCGGGCAGCACTTCGCCGAACGCGTGCTGCACGGCCTGTTGCACGCTCCAGCCGCTGTCGGCGGGGCGTGCCGCGGCTGCGGCAGGCTGCAGCTTGAACGACACAGGCCCCAGCTGGCCGGTGGCTGGATCGTAGTAGCCCGTGAGCCGCATGCGGGTGTCGGGCGCGCCGGCCGTAGTGATGACGCCGCTGGCGACGATGAACTCGCGGCCATTGATGCCCGGTTCCGAACGATCGATGCGGTGCAGGACCCAATCGCTGCCCACTGCGCCAGGCACCTGGCGACGGGTCGCTGTTTCCACCGCGTCGTGCAGCCTTGCCATCGGGTCGGCCGAAGCAACGGTCGCCGGCGCCACGCCTGCGGGGGGAAGTACGGGCTCCGGCGAGACAATGCCCACCGACGCCACCAGGGCGATCGCCATCAGCGCCCGAGCGATCACAGGGCGCCCCTCGCGCGCAGCTCGGCAGGGTCTATCACTTCGCACTGCCTGGACGTCGACGCCGCCTGGGCGTGATCCATTCCCAGAACCTGGCGGGCATGCAGCAGTTGGTTGACCACCCTGCCGACGGACGCATCGGCGGCAGCCCAGGCGATGTCGGCATCGTTGAGGTCTTCGCGCATGAGAACGGTCATGAAAGAGGCTCCGGCACGGGGGCGTACCGGGTAGACCAGCAGGATTCGTGCCAGCTCCGAAGGCGACGGCTTATGCGGCTGGACGGGGGCTCTGCCGCGCGCATGCATGCAGATTGCCCGCTCGCGGGGCGGCGTTCATTCCAACTGCATGGCGGTGCCGGCGCGGCGGACGCCGCCGCTCAGAACTCCCGGCGCGCCTCGACCAGGAGTTCGACGTTCTTGAGCGACGGGTCGGAATCGAGCGGGATCGCCAGGTCGACGTGGATCACCCGGGCAAACGCGCTGCGGCTGTTGCTCAGGCGAAGGCCGACGCCGATGTCGGCCAGCGTGCCGGGGTTTTCCGTGCCCAGGCCGTTGCGGCCCCAGGTGCGGCCGACGTCGGCGAAGATGGCGCCGCCCACCCGGAACAAACGCCAGGGGAACCAGTCGGTGTAATAGCGCTGTTCGACGCTGAGGCGGGCAAAGCTTTCGCCGGCCGCCCAGCGCTGCGGGTAGCCGCGCAGGCCGTTCTCCCCGCCCAGGTAGGTGGGATTGTCGAGATCGAGGTTGTGGCCGTACTGCCCGTCCAGGGTGGCGAAGAACAGCCGGTGGCGGCCCGTTTCACGATAGAAGCGGGCGCTGCCGGTGAGCCGCAGGTCGCGACTGTCGCCGTCTTCCCAGCGTCCGGACAGCGCCGACGACAGGCGCAGCTGCGAGCGCTCCTGCAGGCGGTAGCCGCGGCTGGCTTCTGCCTCCAGCCACCAGGCGTCACGGTCGGCGCCCAGGCCCGTGTCCGAGCGACCCACCCGCACCAGGTAGCGCCGGCCCAGCAGTTCATCCTCGGTGATGCCGATCTGGTCGTAGTTGCGCAGCAGCGCCCAGTCGTCGCGGATCGATTCGATGCTGATCCAGGGCCCCACCAGGTTGCGGTCCTCGGGCAGGGGGCCAACCAGCAGCGGATCAAGCGAGGGCTGGAACTGGCGTTCGAGCCTGCGCACGCCGACCGAGTAGCGGCTGACGTGCCCTTCGCGCAGGCCGCGTGACCAACCCCACCAGGCGTTGAAGTCCTGGTTTTTCTGCCGGAACTCGCTGAGCTTGTCGCCGCGGGCGTACAGGCCCTGGGTCAGGCTGAGCTGTTCGCCCGACAGACCCCAGGCGCGGCGGGTGTCGAGTGCGTGGAAGGTTTTCTGCACGCCCAGCGCGCCGCCGTTGCCGTCGCTGTTCTGGTTGATTTCCGCAGTCAGGCCGATCCAGGGCCGGAAAAGATGCTCGTTGGCGTAGCGCAGCAGGGTCTCGTTGCGATCGCTGTCGGTGCGTCGCGACAGCGCCAGTGAAGCGCCGGTACCCAACAGGTTGTTCTCTTCCAACTCGAGGCCGAAGCTGTTGGAGCCGCCCTTGCGGCCGCCCGAGATGCCCGGGTTGAGGGTCCAGACGTCCCGGGTTTCCACCCGGATGTCCACCGCGCCGTCGGCATAGCGAACGGGGCGCAGTTCGGCTTCGCGCAGGTAGGTCTGGGCCCGCAGCAGCCTGGCCGTTTCCTCGAGCAGGCGGTGCGAATAGCGATCGCCCGGCGCAAACAGCAGCTGCTTGCGGATTACCGATTCGCGGGTAAGTACGTGCAGCCGGTTGGCGATGCGGTAGGGAGCCTTGTCTTCCTCGTCCAGCGCGGTGTCGAAGACGTTGCTGCGGACGATGGTGATCGAGCCGATGACGGCGCCGGCGGCTTCCAGCGTGGCGTCGTCGGGAACGCCGGCGGCGCGTTCAGCCGCAGGCTGCACCGCGGCGGCCAGGACCGGCGCCGGCAGTGCTGCCAGCCCCATCCCCGCCAGCAGCACGCACGTGAGAAGGCCTGCACGGCTCGATGAGCGCCGCTGTGAGGGGAAGCAGCACCACAGCAGGGATTCGGCCATGATTCGATCCTGACACATCAGCCCTTGCCGAACTTGATGAAAATCAAACGGCCGTTGCCCGCGTCAAGACGTAGGGTGACCCGCTTCCGTCGGTTCCCGGATCATGACGGCCTTACGACTCCGGGGCCGCCATGAACATCACCTCCCGCAAGTCGCTGCCCGGTACGTCACTGCAGTTCTTCAACGCCCGCGCCGCCGTCGAGGCGCTGCAGCCCGGCGCCTGGAACGGCCTGCCCTACGTGTCTTGGGTGCTGGCGGAAAACCTGGTGCGCCGCTGCGAGCCCGATGCCTTCACAAAGAACCGTGCCATCGAAGACCGACGGAACGAAGACTGCTTCCGCTTCATTCCGAAGCCGGGCATCGCCGCCACTTAGACCTGGCCGGGCTGGCGGCAACCGATGGCCCGGAGGGCCCGTATTTTTGGGCGGCGCGCCGGCATGAAGACTGGCCTGGGTTGCAACGGGAGCGCAGCCAACTGGCCTGGCTCCCGTTCGCGTTACGTTGCCACGGCGGGCCGGGCATGACGTAGACCGAACAGTCGCGCGATCGGTCCGTGCGCGAGCGTGCGGTAGGCCCCGGCATCTCATCGTCCCGGGCTGCTGAGTGGCCCTAACAGCGACAGTGCAGATAGTCGCGGTTCACGCGCCGATTCAGCTGTTTTTCGCTCACGCGAAAATTATTTGCCCGCCGCGGCGTGAATGTCCGTCGCACCTGCACGGTTCCGTTCTTTTCCTATGACGCGCTTCCCCCCGGGCGCGCCTTGCCTGACTCGCTCTCGACGCGCGCTGCGTCGCATTTTCGTCCTTCTCGCCCCCCGGAGAATTGCGTCATGCCTGTCACCACCCGAACTTATTTCGCCAGCGGACAAGTCCTGGATCCCGATGGACGTCCTGTTCCCGACATCCTCGTCACGGCTATCTGGCCGCGCCTGCGCGGCGAGCAGCAGCTCGCCGAAGGCAGGACCGATGCGCGCGGTGCCTTCAAGCTGGCGTTGAAGATCCCGGCAGATGCACCGGTGTCGATGCGCGCGCGCGTCTGCGCGCTGGCGGCGGTCAACGAGCCCAAGCCGGGTTCGAAGGCGCGGACCAGGAAGTCCGGCCAGGGCGGCGAACCGCTGCCCCAGGCATGCAGCGAAGTGCTTCCTGTTGCCGAGCTGGAGGACCTTACGCTGCGGCTGGCACCCTTGGAGAACGACGAGCACAGCGCTTTTCTCGCTCGCCTGGCGCCAGCACTTGGCAAGATGCCGCTCGCAGACCTGGTGGAAGATGACCAGCACGGCGACATCGCGTTCCTCGCCGCCGAATTGTCGATTTCAAGCGAAGTGATCATGCGACTGGTCGTGGCCGAACGGGTCGCCGACCGGCTGAAGATTCCGGCCGCCGTCGTTTATGGATTCCTTCGCTTGGGCGTGCCGGCCGGTCTGCCCCAACCGCTCCTGGAGGCCAGCGATAGATTCAAAATGATCGATGCCCTGGTGGCCCATATTGGCGACCGGCTGGTGGCGCTCGACGAACCCCTGCTGGCGACTACCCTCAAGCGCAGCTTTGGTGGTCGGATAATTCCCTCGTCGCTGGCGCCTTCAAGCGACATGTTGCTGGCGCGGTTCGCCGCGCTGCGCGAAGCCCGCAGTCTCGACGCACCCTTCGGCACCGGCAAGACGGTGCTGTCTTCCCTGCTGGGCGTCGCCGGGCTTCCCACCGACAAGCAGGGGCGTTTCGTCACCCGTTGGCAGGCGCATGCCGGATCGGCAAATCGATTCTGGGAGGCCCTGGCGGAGAAGGACTCCGGCTTTGAGCCGGCGGAGGTTGAGTCGTTGCGCCGGACCCTGGATGTCGGCGCGCTGGTCAAGAATCACCTGCCCATGCTGCAGGCCGTTACCCGGCACCTGGACGAAACCAAGGAGGACGGCCTGCCGTCCCTTGCGCGGCTGGACTTCGAAGATTGGCTCAAGCTCGTCCGCGCGGCGGGAAAGGAAGGCGTCCCCCCCAACATCCAGGCTTCAGGGGAAGACTCGCCCGAAGTGCTTTATGCCCGCGAGATCCATGAGCGGGTGCAGCGTCGTTATCCCACCTCCGCGTTGGCCGTGCAGATCGAACGCAAGCAGCTGGCGCCCAAGAAAGTGCAGGCGTCCCTGGCCGCCTTCTACCGCAACAGCCCGGGGCTCGACCTTACTCGCGCCAACCTCGGCCGCTGGCTGGAGGACCATGGCGAGAAAGCGTTTGAAGGCATCACGCCCGCCGCTCGCGCCAGCGTCGTCAAAGAGGTGGAGCGGATGCAGCGAGTTATCCGGATTTCCCGCGACGCCCGCGTTGGCGCAACCCTCATCGAGGCGGGGCTCGACTCCGCCGCCAGCCTGCAGGCGCTGGGTCGCCGTCAGATCGCCGGGATCCTGACCAAGCATGGCCTGAGTCCGGTCGAAGCCAATCGCATCCACGAGGTCGCCCAGATGCGCCATGCGGCGAGCATGGCGATGATGATCCAGTACAACAGGGCGCTTTCGGGCATCTATCCCGCGGCCACCGGGCCTGCCGCGCCGTTCGGCGAGCCCATCGAGTCGGCGATCAAGCGCAATCCCTCATTGGCCAACCTGTTCGGTTCGCAGGATACGTGCGCGGTCGATCCGTGCACGTCCATCCTCAGTCCCTCGGCCTATGTCACTGACCTGCTGCTTTGGTTGCGCAACCGCCGGCTCTCGCCGTCGGGCGCGCCGGCCACGACGGCATTGGCGGTTCTCGCGTCCCGTCGCCCCGACCTGTTGCACCTCAAGCTCGACTGTGCGAACACCAATACGCCGTTGCCCTATATCGACCTGGTCAACGAGCTGCTGGAGGATGCGGTTGCGCCGCCGGCCACGCCCCTGCGCCGGCAGACGACCCGCTCCGCGGCGGAGCTGCGCGCTCTGCCCGAGCACGTCAATGACGCGGCCTATGTTGAACTGGCGACGGCGTGCTTCCCGCACTACCTGCCGTATGACAGGCCGTTCGATGAACTTTCCACGCTGCTTGCGCGCTCCGACCTGCCGTTCTGGCAGCTGCGCCAGGCCGCGGACAGCGTCGGCGTCGCGCCCACGCCGGCGCAGGCGTCCCGTCTGGCCGCCGCACGCTTCTCGATGCCGGCGTTCGAGCAGGCCCTGGTCACCGGCACCTCTGGGAAGACCCTGGCCGAAGTCTGGAACTCCGCCACGCCGCGCATCGACCTGGAGCCGGTCGCGGCCTTCCTTTCCTCGGCACAGCTGGGCTATGACGAACTCCGTCAGCTGCTTGACTGCCGCTGGATCCACGGCAGCGGCGCAGCCATTTCGATATCGGGTGTCGACGACAGCTGCGACACCAGCAGCCAGCGCCTCGTCGGCCTGGACGACAGCCGGCTCGATCGTATCCACCGGTTCCTGCGCCTTTGGCGTCGCGTGCCCTGGGCCATGTGGGAGCTGGACGAACTGATCCTGTGCAGCGCGGTGGGTGCCGGCGATATCACCGACGCAACCCTCGCAGCGCTGTTCACGGTCGATCGCCTGCAGGCCGCCACCGAGCTTCCGATCGAGCGGCTTGTGGCCCTCTGGCAGGACATCGGCACCACGCCGCGGCTGTTGGCGGACGGGGAGGTGCTGCCATCGCTGTACTCCCGACTGTTCGAGGATCCGCTGCTGCCGCCGGATCCGGCCCTTGCCCTGCCCACCCTGCTGACCGCCGCGCCACCGGCGGCCCTGGTCGACCACCTGGAAACCATCCGGGCCGCACTGTCGCTTTCGCCCGATGAGGCCGCTGTGCTGGCTGGCGCCACCGACGGCGAATTGACGCTTGCCAACCTCGGCATCATCCACCGCCGCGTCCAGTTGGCGCGAGCGCTTCGGCTTGGACAGGACGACGCGGCCTATCTGGCAGGCGGCAGTTTCACCGCGGCATTTTCTTCACCCGCGGCAAGCCTGGCGTTCGCAGAGCGCACCGTCGAGATCGTGAGTGCCGGCCTGGCCCTGCCGACGTTGCGCCACGTACTGACCCATGATGCCACCGGTGCAGGCCGCGCCGTGCCGCAGCTTTCGGAAACCATCACCGCCGTGCGCCTGGCGCTGCAGCAGGTTAACGACGATGTCGTGAATGCGGGCGATCCCCTGGTGGCGACCCTCGAGCGCCAGCTGGCAACGCTGCCTTCACTGCGCGTCGGAACGCTGCTGGCCACGGCGATGGCGATCGTCGACGGCAGCTTCAGCGGCAGTGCCGGCGACCGCAACGCATTCATCGCAACGCACTTCGCCGCCTTCATGGGCATCACCGCCGCGCAGGCTGCACTGGCCTTGCCCCTGGCGTCGCCCGCCGTCCCGCCTGGCCCGCGCGAAGCCGAGATCGCCACGCGCGCCCAGGCTCTGCTGACGCCGCTGGTGGCCTGGTTGACGGAAACCCGCGTCATCACCGCCGTCGCCGGCGGCTTCTCGCTTGCCGATGACATCGCAGCACGACTGCTCCGGGACCTCAATCGGCCCGGCACGTCCTCGCCCCTGTTGGCGACCCTGACCGACCCGGCGCTGATCGCGCGGGATCCGGTCACCGGCGCCTACCTGCAGGACGTCACCCCCACCGCCATGCCTGAGGCCTTCGACGCCATGAGGGTGCTCGACAAGGTGTCGCTGGTGGTGCGCGGCCTGCGCCTGAGCCATGACGAGCTGTCCTGGCAGCTGGCGCATGCGGCCGACATCGGCGCTGCAGACCTGGCCGCGCTGCCCGTCCTTCCCGGCCAGCCCGCCGTCCTGCTCGCGGCTTGGCAGGTGACCACGCGGTTCGTTCTGCTGGACCGGGCGTTCGATCGCCTCGCCCTTTCCAACCAGGTGCCGGTGCCGGCGATCGCCTCGCTGCGCGACCTGGTGGCGGCTATCGTCTCCGGTGGCCTGGCCACGGACGCCGCGATCCATGCAGCCCTGGCCGCGATCACCGGCTGGCGGCCGTCCGACGTTGCAACGGCCGCGGCCAGGATGGGCATCGTCCTTACGGTCGGGCCGGGCACCCCTGCTTGGCTTAACGTCGAAAGCTATGAGCGTCTGCGGCGCATCCTGCGCATGACGCTGGTGACCGGCGCGTCGGCCACCCAGCTGCTGGACTGGGGAAGCGCGCCGGCGCCCACGCAGGCGCAGGCCAACGAGGCCTGGCAGGCGCTGCGCAGCCGCTATGCGAGCGAGGAGTGGCTGGCGTTGGCGCCTTCGATCATGGATCCGCTGCGCATCCGCCGCCGCGATGCGCTGCGCTGGTGGCTGCTGGGCCGCAGGGATTCGGCCGGCGTACCGGTGTGGGGCGTCGACAGCGCCGATCTGTTCGGACGTTTCCTGCTGGACGTCGAGATGTCGCCCTGCCAGGTTACCACTCGGGTCGTGCAGGCCTACGCGTCGATCCAGCTGTTCGTGCAGCGCGCATTGATGAACCTTGAGCGGGACGTCGTCGCCGACCCGGACGTGGACGATGGCTGGGACCAGTGGCGCTGGATGTCGCGCTACCGGGTGTGGGAAGCGGGGCGGAAGGTGTTCCTGTGGCCAGAGAACTGGCTGATGGAGCCGCAGCGCCCAACCCGCTCGGAAATCTTCGTGGCGCTCGACCACGAAATGAGCCAGCGCGAAAGCACCAAGGACGCCCTCGAGACTGCGGCGCTTGGTTACCTGGACCGGCTGTCGGGCGTGGCCCGGCTGCGTGTCACCGGCATGTGCAGCGAACCGCGCACCGGCAACCTGTACGTGGTCGGGCGGTCGCCAGGCGATCCCGCCGAATACTTCCTTCGTCGCTTCGCCCATCGGCAATGGTCACCGTGGACCAAGATCCCGGTCGAGATCGCCACGCAGAACGCAACTCCGGCGTTCTACGCAGGGCGACTGCACCTGTTCTGGATGCAAGCCTTCGTGACGCCCGAACCGCAGCAGCGGCTGCCTCCCGCCAGCACCGGTCCAGCGCGCGACAGTGAGCAGGCCGACCGGCATGTGGAGCTGCGGGTCTACGCCAGCAGCTTCCGCGACGGCACCTGGACGCCGCCCGGCGTTGCGGGCCAATCCCTGTTCGACAAGCCATACTTCTACGCGGGCCAAACCACCAACGATGCGGATGTCGAACGGCTGTACACGCTCAAGGTCCAGCCCAGCGGCAGCAGCCTGCTGATCGATGTCTTCCGGGTGGGACCCACGACCATTGACGACGTCATCAGGGCGGCTATCGCCGGGATCCTGGGTGCCTCGGATTCGTTGACCGTCGATCACGCGGTGCACCTGGGACGCGCGGTGTTCGACGGCCGTTTCGGCTCGCTACAGCTGCGTGATCTTCGGGTCGATGCCGGTACGGGGCCAACCAACCTGCTTGAGCGTGCCCGCCTGCTGTATGGCCCGCGCGCCAGCGACCTGATCGTGCTGCCCGAGCCCCAGGCCGAGCCGAGACTGCCGCCCGAGCCGGGCATGCGCCCGGAGGCCGGCTCCCTGGTGGCGCACCAGACCGCGTCATCGACAGCCGCGACCGATGAGCTGTCGTTCCAGGCCACGGTCACGACAGGCGTGCTGCTGGCCCGGGTTCCGCTGCCATTCCGCGTGGCAGGTCTGGCGAACGACCTGCCTTTCACGCCCGAGTCGCCCTTCGTCCTGAACGACCCGCAGCGCAGCTGGTTTGTCGAGCCGACCCGCTACTGGCGGCACGGCAGCCTCTGGAACACGGTGCCGCCGTCGGTGCCGGGCTCGCTGCCTACGCAGCTGCGCTTCACGTTCACCCGTTTCTACCACCCCTTCGTCCGCACCTTCCGGCACGTGCTTTCCAGCGGCGGTTTCGAGGCCTTCTTCGCGCCTGCCTTGCAGCGTGATCCGGGCGCCGTGCTGCCCGATCCGGCGCCGTTCGCTTTTAATACGACCTATGGCCCGGTTGCCACGCGCGTGCGTTGGGGCAGCAACACCGACACGGTTGACTTCAACTACGACGCGCCGTACGCCGGCTACAACTGGGAGCTGTTCCTCCACCTGCCGTTGGCGGTAGCCAATCGCCTCGCCCAGAACCAGCGCTTCGAGGAGGCGCGCGACTGGTTCCACCACGTGTTCAACCCGACGCGCGCCAGCGTGGAGCCCGTGCCCCAGCGCTACTGGATCACCCGCCCCCTGGCCGAGCTGAACTCGACCGCGGTGCTCGCCTCGCGCATCGACCAACTGCTGGCCGCGGTCAACAGGCGGGATCCTGCCGCGGTGGGCCAGGTGGAACGTTGGCGCACCGATCCCTTCAACCCGTACCTGCTCGCCGACCTGCGACCCGTGGCCTACATGAAGCGCGTCGTGATGTCCTACCTCGACAACCTGATCGCGTGGGGCGACGCTTTGTTCGCGACCAACTCCCGGGAGGCCTTGAACGAAGCGACGCTGCTTTACGTGGTTGCCGGCGAGATCCTGGGGCCGAAGCCCCAGCAGGTGCCGCCACCCGCCCGCGCAGCCGCGTCGTGGACCGAGCTCGAGCCCCAGCTGGACGCCATGGCCAACGCGCTGGTCAACATCGAGAACCTGGTGCCGTCCGGCACCGGCACGGGCGGTGGAGCAGGCGGACCGCCGCTGCCGTCGCCGCAGACGTTCTACTTCAAGATTCCGCCCAACGAAAAGCTGCTGGCCTACTGGGACACCGTCGCCGACCGTCTGTTCAAACTGCGCCACTGCCGCGGGCTGGGTGGCGAAGAGCTGCTGCTGGCGCTATTCGACGCGCCCATAGACCCGGCGCTTCTGGTGCGCGCGCGGGCCGGCGGCATGGACCTGGGCAGCGTGCTGCGCAGCCTGGCGGCGCCACTGCCGCACTACCGCTTCACCGAGCTGCACCAGCGTGCGCTGGACTACACGTCGGCAGTTCAGTCGCTCGGCAACGACCTGCTCGGGGCGCTGGAGTCCCGCGACGGTGCGGCGCTGGATGCGCTGCTGGTGTCCCAGCGGCGGCGCGTTCAGGCCGACACCGGGCAGATACTGAAGTGGCAGATCGAAGAGGCCAAGGCGCTCAAGAAGGCCGTTGAGTACGCGATCGAGTGGGCGGATTACCGCAAGGAGTCCGCCGAATCGGCACCGTTCATGTCTGAGCTCGAGATCACCGCGGTGACCATGAAGAGCTTGCTTGTGGCGCTGAAGCTGGGGGTCGTGGTGGGGAAGTTGATCGCGGGCGGAATAGGTGCGATCCCCGGCTTCCTGATCGGCGCGGCTGGCATCGGCGGGTCTCCGCAGGCTGGCGCAACCACCGGCGGGCCACCGATTTCCGAAGCGATGATGAAGGGCATCGGTGCTGGCGAGAAGTTCATCGAGTCCGTAGACAAGGGTGCCGAAATCGTAAAGACCTTCGCCGAGGCAGAAAAGAAGGCAAAGGAGTACAAGAAGCTGGCGAAGGAAGCTGAGTACGATATCAAGACCGGCAGCCAGGAATTGGCTGCCGCCGAGTTGAAGGTGCTGATCGCCGAGCGCCAGCTCGAACTGCACGAAAAGGCCGCGGCCGACCTCGACAGCGAGCGCGATTACCTGCAGTCGCGCTTCGGCAGCGAGGCGCTTTACGACTGGATGGTCGGGCAGCTGTCCACCGTCTATTTCTCCGCCTACCGGCTGGCGACGGCGATGGCACACCGCGCCGAGCGCTGCTACCGTTTCGAACTGGGGTTGGTGGAAAGCAGCCTCATCGGGCCGGGCAGCTGGGACAGCCTGCGGCGCGGCTTGCTCGCCGGCGAACACCTGGCCCACGACTTGCGTCGCCTGGAGTCTTCCTATCTGGAGCTCAACGGCCGGCGGAAGGAAATCACCCGCACGGTGTCAATGCTCGAGGAGTTCCCGGACCGGTTGTTCACGCTGTTGACCACCGGAACCTGCGAACTGCCGCTGGATGAGCGCCTGTTCGATCGGGACTACCCGGGGCACTACCAGCGCAGGCTTGCCCGGGTGGGCATTACGGTGGCGCGGCCGGGCGCCTCCGAAGACGACAACGTCGTCTGCGTTGCTACGCTGTTGGCCAACAGCGTCCGCCTGCAGCCTGCGATCGGCAGCGGCTATCCGCGCCAGCCGGCGCCCGCTGCTGACCCGCGGTTCGCCGACCAGTTCGCGGCAGTGCAGGGCATCGTCACCGGCAATGCGATCAACGACCCCGGCGTGTTCCGGCGCGACATTGGCGGCAGCTTGTCGGACCCGCGCTACGTGCCGTTCGAGAACGCGGGCGCGATCGGGCTGTGGAAGCTGGAGCTGCCCGCCTCGCGCAACGCGCTCGACCTGTCGACCGTGAAAGACGTCAAGCTGCACCTGCACTACACCGCGCTGGACGGCGGTCCGGCGCTGGCACAGGCAGCGCAGGCGGCGGTTCACGCGGCAGCGCCGGCCAGCGTGGTCGTGGCGTTTGACGCGATGGAAGATTTCCCCGAGGCGTGGGAGGCGTTGATGGCGGGCGGCGGTTCGACCCAGACGTTCATGCTTCCGCTGCGGCGCGGGCTGTTGCCACCGGTGGCGCGGGGCCGCACGGCGATGATCACGCAGTGCGAGCTGAAGTTGTTCAGCGACGACGGCGGCAGCTTCGAAGTCGCGCTGCTGGCGCCGTTCCCGACGGCATCCCAGATCGCAACGCCGGTGTCTGCGAACGCCATCCTGTCCAGCGCGACATTCGCGGTGCCCTCGCTGGCGCTGCAGCCGCTCTCCCTGAGGGTGCGGCGGCAGGGAGCCAGTGACTGGACGTCGCTGTCGCCTGGCGACTTGCGCGGCATGGTGGTTGCCGTGCATTTGGCGCTGTCATGAGCCCGGTCGAGCGGCCGGAGCTGCCGGCAAGCGTGGAGAATCTGGTGGCGCGCCTGGTCCGTGTGTTCTCGCCGGAGCAGGTTTGGCTGTTCGGTTCGTATGCCAGCGGGAACGCCACCTCGCGCCGCCACGTGGTCCAGGGGGTTGTGCTGGCCAGCGAGGACGACGCCCTGGAGCTCACGCGCCGGCGGCAACAGCTGGTGGCCGGCTGTTTCCCGCGGGTGGACCTGGTGCCCGCAACGCAAACGGAGTTCGCGCATGCCCGTGGCGAGCGGGCGGCTTTCCTGCGTGGCGTCGTCCAGCATGGCGTTGCACTGCATCTGCCCGGCGCCACGGCGGCCGTTCGCCCGGATCAACCGTACCAGCACACGTTGGCCGCGGAGTAGGGCCGCTATGGCGGGTGCCCGGACGCAGCGCAAGCTGACGCCCGGGCCCTTCCCGGCAGCGGCCGTGGGTCGATCCGTGACGCGGGTGGCCAGGCTCGCCGATAATGGCGACTTTCCGCCAGACCGCCGCCCATGAACAGCCTGTTCCGCAAAATCTTGCCCGGTACCGCCCTGGACTTCTTCGATGCCCGCGCGGCGGTGGAAGCGCTGCAGCCCGGCGCGTGGGCTGGCCTGCCCTACGTGTCGCGGGTGCTGGCGGAAAACCTGGTGCGGCGCTGCGAACCCGCCAACATCGACGCCTCGCTGCGCCAGCTGATCGAGCGCCGGCGCGACCTGGACTTCCCCTGGTTCCCGGCGCGCGTGGTCTGCCACGACATCCTGGGCCAGACCGCGCTGGTGGACCTGGCCGGCCTGCGCGACGCCATCGCCGACCAGGGCGGCGACCCGGCCCAGGTGAATCCGGTGGTGCCGGTGCAGCTGATCGTCGACCACTCGCTGGCGGTGGAGTGCGGCGGCTTCGACCCCGATGCATTCACCAAGAACCGCGCCATCGAGGATCGCCGCAACGAAGACCGCTTCCACTTCATCGAGTGGACCCGCAAGTCGTTCAAGAACGTGGACGTGATCCCGCCGGGCAACGGGATCATGCACCAGATCAACCTGGAGCGAATGAGCCCGGTGATCGGCGTGATCGACGGCGTGGCCTATCCGGATACGTGCGTGGGCACCGACAGCCACACGCCGCACGTGGACGCGCTGGGCGTGATCGCGATCGGCGTGGGCGGCCTGGAGGCCGAGAACGTCATGCTGGGCCGCGCCTCGTGGATGCGCCTGCCC
>NZ_JAIBFH010000012.1 GCF_019459675.1 Arenimonas sp. | reverse complement strand
CAGCAGGCGCATCGGGGCGTCTGCGCGGAACCAGGCATCGGGGGCGGGGTCGGGTTGACGTCGGACGGGAGCCGGGGGCATGGTCGCGATTCTGCGTCAAAAGCGCGCCCCAGGTCATCCCGTGCTGCGTGCCATTGCCCTGCCCGCCTTCGAAGACAACTACATCTGGCTGCTCGCACCCCCATGCGGCGAAGCCCTGGTGGTGGACCCGGGCGAGCCCGGGCCGGTGCTGCAGGCCGCCGCCGACGGCCTCAAGCCCGTGGCGATCGTGCTGACCCACCACCACGCCGACCATGTCGCCGGCGCGGCGATGCTCGCCGCCAGGTTCGGCATCCCCTGCCATGCCCCTGAGGACGAACGCATCACGGCCGCCACCGCGCGCGTCGCCCACGGCGACCGGGTGCGGGTCGACGCCCTGGACGTGACCCTGGACGTGATCGGCGTACCGGGCCACACGCTCAGCCACGTCGCCTTCCACGGGGCAGGACACCTGTTCTGCGGCGACACGCTGTTCAGCCTGGGCTGCGGGCGCATGTTCGAAGGCCAGCCGGCCCAGTTCCTGGCGTCGCTGGAGCGGCTGGCGGCGCTGCCGGCCGACACCGCCGTGTGCTGCGGCCACGAATACACCGAGGCCAACGGGCGCTTCTCGCGCGCCGTGGAGCCCGACAACCCCACGCGGGACCAGCGCCTGGCCCAGGTGCAGGCCCTGCGCGCCCGTGGCCTGCCCAGCCTGCCCAGCACGCTGGGCAGCGAGCGCGACTGCAACCCGTTCCTGCGCATCGACCAGCCCGGCCTTCAGGCGAGCCTGACCCAGCACCTGGGCCGGCCGCCGAGGGATCGCGCCGAGGCATTCGGTGCGCTTCGCCAATGGAAGGACACCTTCAAACCATGACGCCATCCCCGAGCCAACGTATCGGCCTGCTTGCGCTGACGCTCGCGCTGGCGGCCTGCCAGCCGCAGGTGAAGCCCGACATCGACGATCCACGCGAGCCGGCGACCGAAGTGCGGCTCAAGCCGGCTCCACCGGTGGTGAAGAAGGTGGAACCGGTGAGGCCCGCCGTGGTCGCACCCGACCCGATCGACACCGGCGCCGAAGTCTTCGACCGGATGACCGCGCGCTTCTCGGCGCCCATCTGCGTCAAGGGCCAGCAGAACCGCCATTGGCGCAAACGCTACGCCGGCTACCCGGAAAACTTCGCCCGCCAGATCGGGCAGATACTGCCGCTGATGGGCTACGTGGTGGAGGAAGTCGAGCGCAAGGGCCTGCCCGGCGAGTTCGCGCTGCTGCCGATAGTGGAAAGCTGGTACCGCCCGGACGCCATCGGCCCCGGCGGGCCGGCGGGCATGTGGCAGATGATCGCCAGCACCGCGCGCAACCACGGCATCCTCATCCAGCCCGGCTATGACGGCCGGCTTTCGCCCATCGAGTCCACCGATGCCGCGCTGTCCTACCTGGTGGCGCTGGACACGATGTTCGACGGCGAATGGCGGGCGATGGCGATGGGCTACAACGCCGGCGAATACCGCATCGTGCGCGCGTTCCGCAGCAGCGGCGACCGCCGCGTGTCCGGCGAAAGCCACCTGCCGCGCGGGCTGTCGCGCACCACCTACGATTACGTGGCGAAGCTGCACGCCCTTGCCTGCCTGTTCGAAAAACCCGAGCGCCACGGCCTGTCCCTGCCGCGCGATGCGCGCTTCGTGCCTCTGGTGCGGATGAACCTGCCCGACGGCGTGCAGAGCCTGGACCAGGCCGCCGTGCGCATGGGCGTGGACGCCCAGAGCCTGCGCAAGCTCAACCCCGGCTTCCGCCAGGGGCGGGTCGTTGCCGGGGCGCCGCGCACGGTGCTGGCACCCGCCACTGCGCTGGCGTCGCTGATGTCGGGCACGGCCGCACCAGAAATCACCACGCTGCCGGAAAGTCCGGAAGCGGAGCGCACCTATGTCGTTCGCAGCGGCGACAGCTTGTCCCGGATTGCCGCCCGCCAGGGCGTGCCGCTGGCGCGGCTTTTCGCCATCAACGGGCTCAACGCAAAATCCATCCTGCGACCCGGCCAGGTGCTGCGCCTCGCACCCTGAGCCCGGGCCGGCCACCATGCTTGGCGGTATGGCCCACCGCGGTTCAAACTAGGCTACTTTGCGCCGCCGTCTTGGCGGCATCGGGAGGAACAGATGGGATTCTTGACCGGCAAGCGCGCCCTCGTCGTGGGTATCGCCAGCCAAAGATCGATCGCCAGCGGCATCGCCGATGCGATGTACCGCGAGGGCGCCGAGCTGGCGTTCACCTACCAGAACGACAAGCTCAAGTCGCGGGTGGAAGGCGCCGCCGCCGACTGTCATTCCGACATCGTGCTGCCGCTGGACGTCAGCGACGATGACCAGATCGCCAGCGTCTTCAGCGAACTGGGCAAGCGCTGGGACGGCTTCGACATTCTGGTGCATTCGGTCGGCTACGCGCCGCGCGAGGCCATCGAAGGCGACTTCCTGGACGGTTTGACCCGCGAGAACTTCCGCATCGCCCACGACATCTCCAGCTACAGCCTGGCCGCCCTGGCCAAGGCCGCACGGCCCATGATGGCCGGTCGCCACGGCAGCATCCTCACGCTGAGCTACCTGGGCGCCGAGCGCGCGCTGGCCAACTACAACGTGATGGGCTTGGCCAAGGCCAGCCTGGAGGCGAACGTACGCTACCTGGCGCTCAACCTCGGGCCGGAAGGCACCCGCGTCAACGCCATTTCCGCAGGTCCGATCAAGACGCTGGCCGCGGCCGGCATCGCCAACTTCCGCAAGATGCTGGGGCACGTCGAAGCGCACGCGCCGCTGCGGCGCAGCGTCACCATCGAGGACGTGGGCAACGTGGCCGCGTTCCTTTGCTCGGACCTGGCCGCCGGAGTTACCGGTGAGATCACCTACGTGGACGCCGGCTACAACATCCTGGGCATGACCGGCATCGGCGACGCCTGAACCTGCGTCACCGGCAACAAAAAAGGCCCGGGAATCCCGGGCCTTTTCTTGTGCCTGCGAAGGAACTCAGAGGCGGTCTTCAGCCACCTTGACCGTGTACTGGCGGCGCAGCGCCTTCACGTAGTCCTGGTATTCGACCACTCCGCGCGCCTGCGAGAACTGCTCGAGCAGCGCTTCGCGGGTGGCGTCGTCCAGCGTGCCCAGGTCGCCGGCGGTAATGGCGGTAACGGCCACGAGGGCGAAGCGGTCGGGCGCGATCTCGGCGATGGCGATGCTGGGCTTGCCCTCAGCGGGCGCGGAAAGTCCGAACGCGACTTCCAGAATGCGCGGCGGAAGGTTCGCGCGGCGGCCGGTGGCGGCCAGCGTGGCGACGGTGCGGCCGGCCTCGGTGGCCAGGGCATCCAGCGACTCGCCGGCCAGCGCGCGCTTGAGCATCGCATCGGCCTGGGCCTTGGACGCCTTGGCCAGGCGATCGGCGTTGTAGTCGGCCAGCACCCGGTCGCGCACGTCGTCGAAGGCCAGCGCGGCCTCCGGCTGGTGGTCCACCACATGCAGCACCACCACGTGGTTGGGGCCGATCTCGATGGCGTCGCTGACCTGGCGCTCGGTTTTCTGGGCGTCGGCGAAGGCCGCCGCACGAACCTGCGCAATGGCGGCGATGCCGTCGCCCTGGCGCTGGGTGAACGCTTGGCTGCGGTTTACCTTCAGACCCGCGGCCTCGGCTGCCGGCGCCAGTGCCGTGGGATCCTTGTAGACGCCTTCGATCAAGACACCGCTGAGGTCGCTGAAGACGCGCTCGCGCTCGTTGGCCACGTATTCGGCCTCAAGATCGCCGCGCACGTCTTCGAACGGGCGCTCGCTGCCGGGCGTGAGTTCACGCAGCTGGATGACGTGCCAGCCGGCCGGCGTACGCACCGGGTCGGTCACCTGCCCCACCTGCGTCAGCGCGAACAGCGCGGCCTCGAACTCCTCGCCGATGTCACCTTCCGCAATGGCGCCCAGGTTGCCGCCCTCGGCCTTCGAGCCCAGGTCGTCGGAGCTTTCGCGAGCGATAGCGGCGAAGTCGGCGCCGGGCTCGCGCGCCTTGGCGGCCAGCGCCGTGGCGCGTTCGCGCGCAGGGGCTGCGGGGGGGGGGGCGGCGGGGGCCGCGGCCGTCACCAGGATGTGCGCGGCAACGCGGACGGGCGCCGTGACGTAGCGGGACTTGTAGGTGTCGTACAGGCCGCGCAGCGTCGCTTCGTCGGCGCTTGCCGGCGCGTCCAGCGTGGCGCCGTCGATCTCGACGTAGTCGATGACAACGGTTTCTTCGCTGCGGTAGTCAGAAAGGTGGGTGTCGTACCAGGCCTTGAGCTGTTCGTCGGTGGTCGATTCGGCCGGCAGCGCCGGCGTCGGCAGGTCCAACAGCGACAGGTCGCGGGTTTGCTGGCTCAGCGCCAGGAACGCCTCGAGCTCGGCCTTGCTGGCCATGGCGGAAGACACGATCTGGCTGGGGATGGTGCGGCGCGCCAGGTCGGCCCGCATCGCGGCCATGAACTGGGCGTGGGTTTGGCCCTGCCCGGCAAGCGCCAGGCGGTACTGGTCGACGCTGTAGACGCCGTTGACCTGGAACTCGGGCATTTCCTTGAGCTGCTGGGCCACCTGCGCCTCGCCGACGGTGATGCCGTCGCGCTCGGCCGCCATGCCCAACAGCGCTTCGTCGACCATTGCGTCCAGCACGTTGCGCTTGTTGTCCAGGGACTCGAACGCCTCGCTGTCGAACGAATCGCCCTGGCTCTCGCGCTGCTGCAGGCGGAGCTGGTCGTAGCGGCGGCGGAACTGGTCCTGCGAAATTTCCTGTTGCTGCCCACCCCAGATGCCGAACTTCGCGGGACCATCAATCTTGGCCGCATAGGTGTCGACGCTGCTGGAAAAGTAGGAGTCGATGCCGAAGAAGGCCATGGTGATGATCACCGGGACCAGGATGGCGAAGGCCATCCATTTCTTTTCGCGAATGTTCTGGAGCATGTGGGCTATGCCGTTGGTTGATGGCCCGGGCTTTCCTGGGCCGGAAAAAACGAAGGCGCCCTTGTGGGGCGCCCTCGAGGATATGGCGGAGTGGACGGGACTCGAACCCGCGACCTCCGGCGTGACAGGCCAGCATTCTAACCGACTGAACTACCACTCCGCTGTTTCAACTGCTTTGGTGGGTGCTGAGGGTTTCGAACCCCCGACCCTCTCCTTGTAAGGGAGACGCTCTACCGCTGAGCTAAGCACCCTTACAAGACGCTCAGTTTACAGCATCCTTCAGGGCTTTGCCAGCCTTGAACGCAGGATTTTTTGAAGCCTTGATCTTGATGGTGTCGCCGGTCTGCGGATTGCGGCCCTGGCGGGCGGCGCGCTCACGGACGGAGAACGTACCGAAACCCACCAGAGTGATGGTTTCGCCGCTCTTGAGGGCCTGCTTGATCACTTCAATCATGGCGTCGACGGCACGGCCGGCGTCAGCCTTGGTCAGCTCGGCGCCATCGGCGACGGCACTCGTAAATTCGGCTTTGTTCATTATTGACTCCCTGAGCGAGCGAGGCTCGCATTTCGAAAAACCGGATGTACCCGGCATTGGCCTGGTGTAGACCCGATCCATTGTGCCACCCCGCCCGGCAGCAGCCGGCGCGGCGGTAGCGTTGATTTATACCAGCCGCATTTTACCCACGCAATACGCGAAAGCCAGATATTTCGGGGCTTTCCGGCCTGGCAGTGCCTTCGCCGTCAGTGCGTCACCGACGCTCCGACACCCTCTTTCGAACCGGTCTCACCCGTGCTGTCCGGCGACGGCTCCTGGCTCGACCCGGGCGCCAGCGCACGCACCAGGGCTATGTCGAGCACCTCGTCGATCCACCTCACCGGGATGATCTTCATGCCCTGGGTGACATTCTTGGGAATGTCCGCCAGGTCCTTGCGGTTTTCCTCCGGGATGATCACCGTGCGGATACCGCCGCGCAGCGCCGCCAGCAGCTTTTCCTTGAGGCCACCAATGGGCAGCACGCGACCGCGCAGGGTGATCTCGCCGGTCATCGCCACGTCGGAACGGATGGGTACGCCCGACAGCACCGACACCAGGGCCGTCACCATCGCGATGCCGGCGCTCGGGCCGTCCTTGGGCGTCGCGCCCTCGGGCACGTGCACGTGGGTGTCGAACTTGTTGTGGAATTCAGTGTCCAGGCCCAGGCGCTCGCTGCGCGAACGCACCACGCTGTAGGCGGCTTTCGCCGACTCCTGCATCACGTCACCCAGCTGCCCGGTCAGGATCAACTGGCCCTTGCCCGGCAGCAGCGACGCCTCGATCTGCAGCAGGTCGCCACCCACCTCGGTCCAGGCCAGGCCGGTCACCAGCCCCACTTCGCTTTCCTGCTCGGCGCGGCCGAAATCAAAGCGCTGCACGCCCAGGTACTTGTCGAGGTTCTTGGGCGTCACGCTGACCGATATCGGCTTGCCGCCCTTGCGCGGGCCGGCCAGCGCGATTTCCTTGACCACCTTGCGGCAAATCTTGGAAACCTCGCGCTCGAGGTTGCGCACGCCCGATTCGCGCGTGTAGTAGCGAACGATGTCACGCACGGCGCCTTCGCTGATCTTGAGCTCGGCTTCCTTCATGCCGTTGGCCTTGAGCTGCTTGGGAATGAGGTACTTTTCGGCGATGTGCAGCTTCTCGTCCTCGGTGTAGCCGGGGATGCGGATCACTTCCATGCGGTCGAGCAGCGGCCCCGGGATGTTGAGCGAATTGGCGGTGGCGACGAACATCACCTCCGACAGGTCCAGGTCCACTTCCAGGTAATGGTCGTTGAAGGAATGGTTCTGCTCGGGATCGAGCACCTCCAGCAGCGCCGACGACGGGTCGCCGCGGAAATCCATGCTCATCTTGTCCAGCTCGTCGAGCATGAACAGCGGGTTCTTGGTGCCCACCTTGCTGAGGTTCTGGACGATGCGGCCCGGCATCGAGCCGATGTAGGTGCGGCGATGGCCGCGGATCTCGGCCTCGTCGCGCACGCCGCCCAGCGACATGCGCACGAACTTGCGGTTCGTGGCCTTGGCGATGGACTGGCCCAGCGACGTCTTGCCCACGCCGGGGGGGCCGACCAGGCACAGGATGGCGCCCTTCATCTGCTTCACGCGCAGCTGCACCGCGAGGTATTCAAGGATGCGTTCCTTGACCTTTTCCAGGCCGTAGTGATCGGCGTCGAGCACTTCCAGGGCGGCGTTGAGGTCCTTGCGGATCTTGCTGCGCTTCTTCCACGGCACGCCCACCAGCCAGTCGATGTAGTTGCGCACCACGGTGGCTTCGGCCGACATCGGCGACATCTGCTTGAGCTTGTTGAGCTCCGCCTTGGCCTTGGCTTCCACCGGCTTGGGCATGCCGGCGGCAGCGACCTTCTTGGCCAGCTCCTCGAGTTCGTTGGGCGCGTCGTCGATCTCGCCAAGCTCTTTCTGGATCGCCTTCATCTGCTCGTTGAGGTAGTACTCGCGCTGGCTCTTTTCCATCTGCGACTTGACCCGGCCGCGGATGCGCTTCTCGATCTGCTGCACGTCGATCTCGCCGTCCACCAGGCCGATCAGCGTCTCCATGCGCCGCCCTACTTCCAGGGTTTCCAGCAGCTGCTGCTTGTCGGACAGGCGCGCGCCGAGGTGGGCCGAAATGGTGTCGGCCAGGCGGCTGGGGTCGTCGATGCCGGCCAGCGTGGTGAGCAGTTCCGGCGGCAGCTTGCGGTTGGTCTTGACGTACTGTTCGAACAGGGTCATCAGCGAGCGCTGCGTGACCTCCATCTCGCGCTCGTCGCGCTCATGCACGGAGTCGGTTTCAACGCCGGTGGCGGTGAGCGCACCGTCGCGTTCGCCAAAGCCGTCGATCGCCACGCGCGCCGAACCCTCCACCAGCACCTTGATGGTGCCATCGGGCAGTTTCAGCAGCTGCAGCACCTGGGCCAGCGTGCCGACCGGATAGAGGTCTTCCGCGGCCGGATCGTCGGTGTCGGGGCTTTTCTGGGCTATCAGCAGGATCTGCTTGTCGCCGGCCATGGCCAGGTCCAGCGCCTTGATCGACCGGTCGCGGCCGACGAACAGCGGGATGACCATGTGCGGGTAGACCACCACGTCGCGCAGGGGCAGCACGGGCAGGTCGAGACGGTGCGGGATGACGGTGCTGTCGTTCATGGAGGACTCCTCCGGGGCCAATGCCCCTTCCTGTGTCAGGTTATGGGGTCCACGGGGGGGGCTTGCAAGTTTTTCGGGCGCAAAAAAAACGGGCCGGAAAGACCGGCCCGTTTTTCAACAGCTTGCGACGCTTCCTCAGTCGCCCGAGGCCGCCTTGGGCGCGGGCTGCGTGGTGCTGTAGATCAGGTAGGGCTCGGTGGCATGGTTGATTACCGACTCGTCCACCACGACCTTGCTGACGTTCTCCAGGGACGGCAGCTCGTACATCGTGTCCAGCAGCACCGATTCCATGATGGTGCGCAGGCCGCGGGCGCCGGTCTTGCGCTTGAGCGCACGCTTGGCGATGGCCATCAGCGCATCCGGGCGAACCTCCAGTTCAACCCCCTCCATCTCGAACAGCTTCTTGAACTGCTTGGTGATGGCGTTCTTGGGCTCGGTGAGGATCTTGATGAGCGCCGCTTCGTCGAGCTCCTCCAGCGTGGCAACCACCGGCAGGCGGCCGACGAACTCCGGGATCAGGCCGAACTTGATCAGGTCCTCGGGCTCGACTTCGGCCAGCAGCTTGCCGATCTCGATCTTGCGCTCGCTGGACTTGACCTTGGCACCGAAGCCGATGCCGCCCGAATCGGTGCTGCGCGCCTGGATCACCTTGTCGAGGCCGGCAAACGCACCGCCGACGATGAACAGGATGTTGCGCGTGTCCACCTGCAGGAACTCCTGCTGCGGATGCTTGCGGCCACCCTGCGGCGGCACCGAGGCAACGGTGCCCTCGATCAGCTTGAGCAGGGCCTGCTGCACGCCCTCGCCCGACACGTCGCGGGTGATGGACGGGTTTTCCGACTTGCGCGAGATCTTGTCGATTTCGTCGATGTAGACGATGCCCGACTGCGCCTTCTCGACGTCGTAGTCGCACTTCTGCAGCAGCTTCTGGATGATGTTCTCGACGTCCTCGCCAACGTAGCCAGCTTCGGTAAGCGTGGTGGCGTCGGCGATGGTGAACGGCACATTGAGCAGGCGCGCCAGCGTTTCCGCCAGCAGGGTCTTGCCCGAGCCGGTCGGCCCGATCAGCAGGATGTTGGACTTCGACAGTTCGATGTCGTCGTTCTTGATCCGGCTTTCGATGCGCTTGTAGTGGTTGTAGACGGCGACCGACAGCGTCTTCTTGGCCCGGTGCTGGCCAATGACGTACTGGTCCAGGACCTCGAGGATCTCGCGCGGCTTGGGCAGGTGGCTGCGGGCGGCGTGCGCCTTCTCCTCCAGCTCTTCCCGGATGATGTCGTTGCACAGCTCCACGCATTCATCGCAGATGAACACGCTGGGGCCCGCGATCAGCTTGCGCACCTCGTGCTGGCTCTTCCCGCAGAAAGAGCAGTACAGGATCTTGGTGCTGTCGCCGGTGCGGCCCTGGCGGTCTTCGGTCATGCTTTCGCTGCCCTGATGGAATGGGTCTGGATCGAGAATATCACAGGCCGGAACACGTCAACCCCGCACCGGACGGAGCCGGGACGGGGCGTGAAGACGGCGTGTGAGCGTGGGTCAGGCGGCCTGGACGGAATCGTCGGGGCGGCGGTCAAGCACCGCATCCACGATGCCGTAGGCCTTGGCGGCCTCGGCGTCCATGAAGTTGTCGCGGTCGGTGTCCTTGGCGATGCGCTCGATCGGCTGGCCGGTGTGCTTGGCCAGCGTGCTGTTCAGGCGGTCGCGCAGGGTCAGGATTTCGCGGGTGTGGATCTCGATGTCGCTGGCCTGGCCCTGGTAGCCGCCCAGGGGCTGGTGGATCATCACGCGCGCGCTGGGCAGGATGTAGCGCTTGCCCTTGGCGCCCGCGGCCAGCAGGAACGAACCCATGCTGGCGGCCTGGCCGATGCAGATGGTGCTCACGTCGGGCTTGATGAACTGCATGGTGTCGTAGATCGCCATGCCCGAGGTGACGATACCGCCCGGCGAATTGATGTACAGGCTGATGTCCTTCTCGGGGTTTTCGGCCTCGAGGAACAGCATCTGCGCCACGATCACGTTGGCGACATAGTCGTCGATCGGACCGACCAGGAAGATGACGCGCTCCTTCAGGAGGCGCGAATAGATGTCGTACGCCCGCTCACCGCGGCTGGTCTGTTCGACCACCATGGGCACCAGGTTCAAGGCCTTGATCGGATCCATTCGCGCGTTCCTCCGTTGGGGTCGCCTCAGGCGACCGGACGCCTCAACTCGGCCAA
>NZ_JAIBFH010000443.1 GCF_019459675.1 Arenimonas sp. | reverse complement strand
CGCCGTTTCGCCCGGCCCCACCGTGCAGCGCGACAGCGCCGCGCAGCAGCTGGCCGCCGACGGCAACCACCGTGAGTCCGCCCGGGCCTGGGCGGCTACCGCCAATGCCAGCCGCGGCGCCGTGCGCGACCGCGCCTGGATCAACGCCGCCGAGCAGTACCGGCTCGCGGGCGACCCGGGCGCGGCCAGGCAAGCCCTGGAAGAATCCGCCCGCCGCCGGCTGACGGGCGCCGACCTGCTGCTGCACGACCTGCTGAGCGCCGAGGGCCAGGCCGCCGCCGGCCGCAGCGCCGAGGTGCTCGCGCTTCTGGCGCAGCCCCGGAACTCGGTGCCGGCCGAACAGCGGGCCCGCTGGCACGGCCTGCGCGCCGACGCCTTCGAAGCCCTTAACCGGCCGTTCGACGCCGCCGGTGAATTGGCCTGGCAGCTCGAGTCGCTCGAGCGCGAACAGCGCGCCGCGAGCGTGCGCCGCATTGACGCGCTGCTGTCCAAGCTGCCCAACGACACGCTGGCCGCCGCCAGCAGCAGCGTGCCGGTGGGGCACCCGGTTTATCTCTATGCCGGCCGCGCGCTGACCCAGCGCGGGCTGCCGCTGCCGCGTCCCTACGACCGCAGCGCGTCCGCGCCCGGCCTGGACGACTGGCCGGCCGCCGAGGGCGACGGCTACCGTCCGCCGCTCAGGCTGGCGGCCCTGCTTCCGCTGAGTGGGCCGATGGCCGCCGCGGGCCAAAGCGTGCGCGACGGCCTGCTGGCCGGCTTCTACGCCGAATACCGGCGCCGTCCGCAGATCCGCTTCTACGACACCGCCGGCGCAGACGGCGTGCGCCGCGCGCTGCTCAAGGCGCGCGAGGAAGACGCCCAGATGCTGGTGGGCCCACTAACGCGCGACGAAGTGAATGCGCTGTTCGCGCTTCCCGAGCTGGACCTGCCGGTGGTGGCGCTCAACCGCGGCACGGTGCCGCCGCCGCCCGGCAGCGCAGCGTTCGCGCTGTCACCCGAAGACGAGGGCGCCGCCGCGGCCGACCGCCTGCTCGACCGGGGCCTTCGCAACGTACTGGTGGTGACGCAGGCCGACGACAACGCCCAACGGGCGCTGGCGGCCTTCCGCGAGCGGTTCACGGTGCGCGGCGGCCAAGTGATGAACGAAGTCACCGTCAGCGAGTCCAACCCCGACTACGTGCCGGCACTGCAGGCCGCGCTGTCGGGCGCGCGCCCCGACGCGCTGTTCCTCAGCCTCACGGCCGCGCTGGCGCGCGTGCTGTCCAGCCAGATGGACACCGCGGGCCTGATCGGCGTGCCGCGCGTGGCCACGTCCCTGATCCTGTCGGGCGCCAACCTGCGCATGGACACCGAGCTCGACGGCATCGAGTACCCCGAGCTGCCCTGGCTGCTGGGACTGCGCGGCAGCCTGCCCGACCCGGACACCATCGGCCAGACCCTGCCTTCGGCGCAGGGCGGCGGCGCCCGCCTGTTCGCCTTCGGAATGGACGCATGGATGCTGGTGGCCAACCTCGACCGCCTGGCCAGCGACCCGGGCATGGAGCTGCGCGGTGCCACCGGCGAGCTGCAGCTCGACGGCTTCGGCGGCGTGCAGCGCCGGCCCGCGTGGGCGGTGTTAATCCGCGGCCGTTAGCCCCCCGCGGTGGCCGGTGCCCTGCTTGCCGAAGCCCGCCACCCCACCAAGCAGGCCAACCCCCGCCCGGCGCGG
>NZ_JAIBFH010000430.1 GCF_019459675.1 Arenimonas sp. | reverse complement strand
TCACCGACGACGTCGTCGGCGGCACCACCGAAGCGATCAACATCATCTTCGACGTGCAGACCGAGCTGCTCACCAACGGCAACGTTGACTGCGCCTTCTCGATCTACGACCAGCCGTCGCAGGCCCAGGCCGGTGGCGCTGCTGGCCGCATTGCTTCGGCCGGTACCAACGGCGTGTTCCGTCCGTTCATCCGCTCGGTCCCGAGCTTCGCGTTCGTCGCCACCCCGGGTCAGGCCATTGCTGACGTGGAAGCCACCAACGGCGCCTACACCGATTTCCTGACCACCGGCGTGTTCGGTTCGATCGACCATGACCTGGTCGCCGCGCCGCCGTTCAACGAAGACGGCGCGCTGATCACCCTGGCCGACCTGTTCGCTCCGGCCACCAACATCGACGTCGCCGGTGATTTCACCGCCGCCGCCGACGTTGAGCTCGACGGCACGTCGGCCAACACCCTGACCGACACGCTTGCCACCTTCGTCATTGGTGCCAACGCGGTCGCGGGCGACCTGGACTACATCGCCGACCTGGCCACCCCGATCCTCGAGAGCCTGTACACGGCCACCCTCGACGTGACCGCGAACACCGGCTTCACCATCGCCGACGTGGGCCCGCAGGCTGCTGGCGAAATCGTCCGCAACGGCACCCAGCTGCAGGCTCCGCTGGCCCAGGTTCCGGCCGGCTACCTTAGCCGTATGGTCCTGACCAACACCGGCAACGTGGCTCGTCCGTACGAGATCTCCGTGCAGGGTGAGACCGGCAACACCTACACCACCAACAACCTGACCGGCAACGTGCCGGCCAACGGCACCATCGTTGTTGAGCTGGGCACCGTGCTGAGCAACTTCAGCGGCGCCCCGCGCGCCACGCTGAACGTGACCGTCGCTGCGCCGAACAACCAGATCCAGGGTCTGTACCAGATCACGAATCCGGCTGCCGGCTCGGTGAGCAACCACGTCATGGTCCGTCCGGGCACCAACTAATCCTTCGGGTTTAGTGACGTCATTGGAAAGGCCCGCTTCGGCGGGCCTTTTCTTTTGTGGGGCGCGCCTGCCCGGCAGGCGAGCCGTTGGCTCCTATATAGTCCCCAGTCACCCCTGGACCGCGCTCCTGGATGACCACGCCTTCTCTCCCGCAGGAAACGTCCACGCCCGTTGATGAGCCAGGCGCGTCCTGGTGGCATGTGTTCCTTGGCCGGCCGGGTGCCCGCCGGCATCATTTCGATGCGCTCGATGGCCTGCGCGGCCTCGCCGTCCTGATCGTGCTGCTGTCGCATTTTTCCAACTACGGCGTGCTGGTGTTGCCGGGCATTGGCCTGTCGGGCATCGGCAAGAGCGGCGTGTATCTGTTCTTCGTCCTCAGCGCTTTCCTGTTGACCCGCGTGCTGCTGGAAAGACCCCTGGCGAAGTTCGCCGATGGCTGGCTGTGGGCCGACTATGCGCTCAGGCGCGTGCTGCGGATCTGGCCGCTGTACCTGGTGGTGCTGCTGGTCAGCTGGTGGTTGACGCGCGCCGGTGTGCAGGGCTGGCACTACGTCATCGACACCGGCGCGCTGATCCGCCACCTGCGGCTGCAGGAAGGGCAGAGCGTGCTGTGGAGCATCCCGGTCGAATTCACCTTCTACCTGTGGCTGCCCCTGCTGGCGCTGGCCTTTGTCTGGGTGCAGCACAGGCGCTGGCCATGGCCGGTTGAGGCGGTGCTGGCGATCCTGGCGCTGGCCGGCGCGGCGTGGGCGTGGCCGGCCCAGGCTTCGGCGGTGAATGACGTGCGGCTGGGCCCGTACCTGGTGATTTTCCTCTGCGGTGCGATGGCGGCACGCTGGGACCACCGGTTGCGCCATGCCCGGACGCGCCCGCGCCAGGCGACCTGGGCCGCGGTGGGTGTGGCGGCAATGCTGGCCTGCGCGCTGAGCATTCCCCAGGTTTGGGCCTGGCTGAGCGGTGACGCTGCCGACGGTTCGCTCAACCACCGCTGGTTCCTGTTCTTCGGCGTGGTGTGGTCCCTGCTGCTGCTGGCGGTGCTGCACGGACCGCAGTGGCTGCGCGCCCCGTTTGAATGGGCGCCGTCGCGACTTCTCGGCGTAGTGAGTTTCAGCGCCTACCTGTGGCACATGCCCATCCTGGACGGACTGCTCCGCGTGGGCGTCGCCCAATGGCCGTTGGCAGCGGCCGTGGTGCTGGCGGCGTCGATCGCGGCGGCCATGCTTTCCTACCTGCTTTTCGAACGTCCCCTGCGCGATGTCCGCCTGCGCCGCGCCGGCCGCTCCGGCGCCGGCGGCACACCGCCGCAAGCCTGAACAGCCGGGCCTCGGGCGAGGCTGGCCGCGGGGGTGTTCGGGTATCATTCCCCACTGCCCTTCACACCCTCCAGGAGCCCTCGTGGCACATCGCCCAGGCACCCTTGCCATCCATGCCGGCCAATCGCCCGACCCCAGCACCGGCGCGGTGATGACGCCGATCTACGCCACGTCCACCTACGTGCAGTCCAGCCCGGGCGTGCACCAGGGCTTCGAGTACTCGCGCAGCCACAACCCCACCCGCTTCGCCTACGAGCGCTGCGTGGCGGCGCTGGAGGGCGGCTCGCGCGGCTATGCCTTCGCGTCGGGCCTGGCCGCCACGTCGACCATCCTGGAGCTGCTCGACAGCGGCAGCCATGTGATCGCCATGGACGACGTCTACGGCGGCACCTACCGCCTGTTCGAGCGCGTCCGCCGCCGCTCCGCCGGTCTGGATTTCAGCTGGGTGGACCTGAGCGACCCCCAGGCCTTCGAAGCGGCCATCCGGCCCGAGACCAAGCTGGTGTGGATCGAAACCCCGACCAACCCGCTGCTCAAGATCGTCGACATCGCCGCCATCGCCGCCATCGCTCGAAAGCGCGGCCTGGTGGTGGTGGTGGACAACACCTTCAGCTCCCCGATCCTGCAGCGTCCGCTGGAGCTGGGCGCGCACCTGGTGATGCATTCGGCCACCAAGTACCTCAACGGGCACTCCGACATCGTCGGCGGCATGGTGGTGGTGGGTGATGACGCCGAGCTCGCCGAGCAGATGGCCTTCCTGCAGAACGCGGTGGGCGGCATCCAGGGCCCGTTCGACAGCTTCCTGGCGCTGCGTGGCCTCAAGACCCTGCACCTGCGCATGAAGGCCCACTGCGAGAACGCCATGGAGCTGGCCAGCTGGCTGGACCGGCATCCGTCCATCGAAAAGGTGATCTACCCCGGCCTGGCCTCGCACCCCCAGCACGAACTGGCCAAGCGCCAGATGCAGGGTTTTGGCGGCATGGTTTCGATCTACGTGAAGGGCGGCCTGGACGGCGCGCGCCGCATGATGGAGCGCTGCCACCTGTTCGCGCTGGCCGAGTCGCTGGGCGGCGTCGAAAGCCTGGTCAACCACCCGGCCATCATGACCCACGCCTCGGTGCCGGCTGAACGCCGCGCCGCGCTGGGCATCACCGACAACCTGGTGCGGCTGAGCGTGGGCGTGGAGGACGTGGAAGACCTTCGCAGCGAGTTGGCCGAGAGCCTTTCGTGACCCCGAAGCCGTCACTGCTCCATCGCCTCTCGCGTCCCTTCGCTGCCCTGGCTGACCATCGCTCGCTGACGGTGGAGCTGGCGCGCCGCGACATCCTGGGCCGCTACCGCGGCGCCAGCTTCGGCCTGCTGTGGTCGCTGATCAGCCCGTTCATGATGCTGATGATCTACACCTTCGCCTTCGGCACCGTGATGGGCGGCCGCTGGCCCCAGGTGGAAGCCGGCAACACCAGTTTCGCCATCATCCTGTTCGCCGCCCTGATGGTGCACGGGTTCTTCTCGGAATGCCTGGTCAAGTCCCCCAACCTGGTGACGGCGAACCCCAACTTCGTCAAGCGCGTCATCTTCCCGATCGACATCCTGCCGTGGCCGCTGGTGATGTCGGCGCTGTTCCATACCGGCACCACGCTGGTGGTGTTCCTGCTGCTGCGGCTGGCGATGGACGGGCAGGTGGCGTGGACGACGGTGTTCTTCCCGGTGGTGATGCTGCCGCTGGTGATGCTGTGCCTGGCGATGTCGTGGTTCCTGGCGGCGCTGGGCGTGTACCTGCGCGACATCAACCAGGTGACGCCGCTGCTGTCGCTGGCCATGCTGTTCCTGTCCACGGCGATGATGCCGCTGTCGTCGGTGCCCGAGTCGTACCGCTGGGTGTTCATGCTCAACCCGCTGTCTTTCATCATCGACCAGGCGCGCGCCGTGCTGCTGTGGGGCGACCTGCCCGACTGGCAAGGGCTGGGCATCTACCTGCTGGTGGCGATGGTGCTGCTGTACGCCGCGCGCTATTTCTTCGCGACTACGCGCCGGGGCTTCGCCGATGTCCTCTGAGTCCGCGCCGATGCCGGCCGGTGATGCGGCCATGATCCAGGTGGATCGTGTGTCCAAGTCGTTTCCGGTCTACGCCAAGCCGCACCACCGGCTGATGCAGATGCTGCTGCCGGCGTCGGAACGGCGCTGGTACAAGGAATTCCACGCGCTGTCGGGTATTGATTTCCGCGTTCCGCGCGGCCAGACCGTCGGCATCGTCGGCCGCAATGGCTCGGGCAAGTCCACGCTGCTGCAGATCATCTGCGGCACGCTGACGCCCAGCGCCGGCGACGTGCGCGTGCAGGGCCGGGTGGCCGCACTGCTGGAGCTGGGCGCCGGATTCGCGCCGGACTTCACGGGCCGTGAGAACGTCTACCTCAACGCCACGGTGCTGGGACTGACGCGGGCGGAAGTGGACGCGTGTTTCGACGACATCGCGGCCTTTGCCGACATCGGTGAGTTCATCGAGCAGCCGGTGAAGACCTACTCGAGCGGCATGTACGTGCGGCTGGCGTTTGCGGTGGCGATCCACGTCAAGCCCGACGTGCTGGTGATCGACGAGGCGCTGGCGGTGGGCGACGAGGCCTTCCAGCGCAAGTGCTTCGCGCGCATCGAAGCCATTCGCGCCGCCGGCGCCACGGTGCTGTTCGTTTCGCATTCCGCCGGCACGGTGATCGACCTGTGCGACCGCGCGATCCTGATCGACGGTGGCGAGCTGATCGCCGACGGCCCCCCCAAACAGGTGGTTGGCCTTTACCAGAAACTGCTTTACACGCCGGCCGACCGCGCGCGCGAAGTCCGCGAGCAGATCCGCGCCGGCACCGCGACCCTGCTGGCGGGCGAGGGCAGCTCGAAGGCGGCCGCCGCAGGGACCGTGGCTGCCGTGCCGGCGCCGGGCGGCTCGGGGCCCGAGCCCTACCTCGACGAGGCCATGCGCCCCAGCAGCACCTTGTCGTACGAGCGCCGTGGCGCCCGCATCGAGAACGCGCGGCTGTGCACGCTGGCAGGCCAGCCGGTGAACGTGCTGGCGGCGGGCCGCGAGTATGTGTACCGCTACAGCGTCGACTTCGAAGGCGCGGCGGCAGGCGTGCGCATGGGCATGATGATGCGTACCCTGACCGGCGTGGAGGTTTGCGGCGCGGCCACGGCCACGCCCGAGAACGCCCTGGCGGCGGTTGCCGCGGGTGAGCGTATCGAAGTTGAGTTCAAGTTCCGCTGCATGCTGGCGCCCGGCACGTATTTCCTCAATGCCGGGGTGCTGGGAAGGCTGGCCGAGGGCGAAACCTACCTCGACCGGCGGATCGATGTCGCCATGTTCCGCGTCATGCCGGACGCCCACCGCCTGGGCACCGGCCTGGTGGACATGGACGTCACCGCGCATGTCCGTCATTCCTGATGGGGTTGCCCGCACAATGAAACCGAACAGCTTTGGCATCCTGGTGGCGGGCATGCACCGCAGCGGCACGTCGGCCACCGCGGGCGCCCTGCAGCACCTGGGCGTGGCGCTCGGCGAGCGCCTGCTGACCGGCGCGCAGGACAACCCCAAGGGCTATTTCGAACACGAAGGCGTCGTGCACGTGCACGAAACCCTGCTGCGCGAGCTGGGCAGCTGGTGGTGCGACCCGCGCCCGCTGCCGGAGGGCTGGATGGCCATGCCGGCCGCGCGCCGCGCCGAGGACGACCTGGTGGGGATCTTGCGCCGTGATTTCGCCGGCGAGGCCCTGTGGGCGGTGAAGGATCCGCGCGCCTGCCGCATGGTGGCGCTGTGGCGCCGCTGCGTCGAGCGCCTGGGCGTGGCTTCGGGCGTGCTGCACGTGGTGCGTTCGCCGGCCGAAGTGGCGTCGTCGCTGCGCTCGCGCAATGGTTTTGGCAAGCCGCTTGGCGAGCTGCTCTGGCTGCGCCATGTGCTGGACGCCGCGCGCGACTCCGACGGCATGCCGCGCACCGTGGTGCTTTACGACGACCTGTTGCGCAGCCCGGTGGACGTGATGCGACGCGCCCTGCAGGCGCTGGGCGCGGATGTTCCGGTGATCGACGCCGCCCAGTTGGGTGGCCTGGGCGAATTCGTCGAGCCGGGGCTGCGTCGACACGGCGCGGGCACCGCCGATGCCAATACGGCGATCTCCGCGATCGCCAGCGACGTGTTCGATGTGTTCCAGGGGCTGGCCGCAGGGCAGGACGCCTGGGCGCGCCTGGACGCGCTGCGTGCCCGCTTCGACGAGGCCTGGGCGGGAATGGACCCGATCGTCGGCGCCATGGCGGAAGCGGTTTTCCCCACGCTGGATGGCTTCGCCAAGCTCGAGGCGGAAGGCTACGCGCTGCGCTCGCAGCTCAACGCCCAGCTGGCCTGGTCGGAGCAGGCGGTGCTGGACCATCGCGCCACCATGGACGAGCGCGACGCGCTGGCACACACCTCGGCGCAGACGCTGGCGGAGACTGTGGCGCGAGCAGATGCGCACGCCGAAGCCCTGGCCGAGCAGCTGCGGATCCGCTCGGCCGATCTCCACCAGCGAACCCTCGACCTGGAAACCCGCGCCGACGAACTGGCGCGCAGCGAGATCGAGCGCCAGCGGCTGGAGTCCGAGATTGCATCGCTGCAGCAACAGCTGGCTCGCGCCAGGCACGAATATTCCGACGTCATCCACTCGGCATCCTGGCGCTGGACGGCGCCTCTGCGTTCGCTTCGCAGCAGGCTTGGCCCCGGGAAACCGTAAGCCGGTCGGCCCGACGGCGAATTTCTAGAAGAGAAAGCCAATGATCTATTTCACCTCCATCTGTTCGAACTACCTGCCCAAGGCGATGACGCTGGCGGAGTCGGTGAAGCGCCACTGCCCGGACGCGCACTTCGTGCTGTGCCTGGTGGAGCGCGAGGTGCCCGACGTGGCCCGCGCCTTCCCGCATTTCGACGAGATCATCCTCGCCAAGGACGCGGGCTGGGACAACTTCGACACGTTCATGTTCCGGCACAGCATCGTCGAAGCCTCCACGGCGGTGAAGCCGCGCTTCATGATCCACCTAACGGAGCGCTATCCCGACGCCGACAAGTTCGTGTACCTGGATCCGGACGTGCGGGTTTACGGTGATTTCGTCGAGCTGCGCGAACTGCTGGACGATCATTCGATCGTGCTGGCGCCGCACCTGCTCCGGCCCGGCAACATCGACATGGAGATCAGCTCGCTGGCGCATGGGTCCTACAACCTGGGTTTCCTGGCGGTCAGCCGTTCGGAGAATTCCGCACGCTTCCTGCAGTGGTGGGCAGACCGGCTGTTCCTGTTCTGCTACGACGACAAGGCCCGGGGCATCTTCACCGACCAGAAGTGGATCGACCTGGTGCCTTCGTTCTTCGACTGCCACATCCTCAAGCACCACGGCTACGATTTCGCCACCTGGTCGCTGCTGGGCAGCGACCTGCGCGAGGTGGACGGCCACTACGTGATCAACGGCGACCGCCTGCGCTTCATCCATTTCTCCGGGCTGGACTCGGGCACCATCGACAAAGCCATCGGCTGGTGGCTCACCGACGACAACCGCGACACGTTCGTGGCGCTGTACGCGGAGTACCTTGCCCTGCTTGAACAAAACGGCCAGTCTGTGATCGGCAAGACGCCGTGGAGCTACGGCACCTATGCCGGCGGCGACAAGATCGCCAACGCGGCGCGCGTGGTCTACCGGTCCCCGGACTGGTGGGAGCGGGTGCCGCACCCGTTCGAGGCGAACGACGCGACCTTCCTGCCGGCCGGCCGGCCGGGGGCGGACGCTGACGCTTCCTCGCCGGCCAGCGAAGAGCCGCCGACCATCGTCAACCGCTTCCTGCGCTCCACCCTGGACATCGGCTTCGGGCCGACCATGGCCAAGGCCGTGCGCAAGCTCACGTCGCGAGGCGCACGGGATCCGCAATGAGCCGCGTCTCGATCATCATCCCGTGTTTCAACGCCGGCGACCTGCTGCTGGAGGCCGTTGATTCGGCCCTGGCGCAGACCCATCGCGACCTGGAGGTCGTGGTGGTGAACGACGGTTCCACCGATGCTCGCACGCTGGAAGTGCTGGCAGGCCTGGACGACCCGCGGGTCAAGGTGATCCACCAGGCCAACGGCGGCCCGTCGGGGGGGCGCCACCCCCCCCGGGACCAGAACCCCCGC
>NZ_JAIBFH010000428.1 GCF_019459675.1 Arenimonas sp. | reverse complement strand
TGGACAACGTCTACGGCGACAAGAACATCATGTGTGCGTGCATCCCGGTGGATGCGTACAAGGATGAAGCCGAGGTGTGAACGGCCGCATGCGCCGCCGGAAGCGGCACCGGCTGCTCGGTCTGCTCGCGCTGCCGCTGCTGGGCTACGCGGCGCTGTGTGCTTGGATGTATTTCCAGCAGCGTGACCTGGTTTATCACCCGCAGGCCACGCGGCTGGATGCCGTGCACACCAACTTCGAGCTGCGACACGACGGCGTCACCCTGCGCGGCTGGGTGGTGAACCCAGGCCAGCGGGACGCGCTGGTGTACTTCGGCGGCAACGCCGAACCGGTGCGGGGCATGTCGCTGCGCCTGGCCGAGTGGTTCCCGGACCATACGCATTACGTGGTGGCCTACCGCGGCTATGGCGCCAGCGAGGGCGAGCCGTCCGAAGCGGCGCTGCTCGCGGACGGCGTGGCGCTGTTCGACCGTGCCCGGCAGCAGCACCTCACCGGTCGCATTTCGGTCATCGGCCGCAGCCTGGGAACCGGCGTGGCCGGCTACGTGGCCTCGCAGCGCGACGTGGATGGACTGGTGCTGGTGACGCCATTCGACAGCCTGGTCAACGTGGCGCAGGGCCACTACCCCTGGCTGCCGGTGCGTTGGCTGGCCACCGAGCGCTTTGAAACCCAGCGCCATCTCGCCGGCTACGACAAGCCAGTGCTGGTGGTGCGCGCGGGCCGAGACCAAGTCGTCCCGCCGGAGCGTGCCGACCGCCTGGCGGCTGCGCTGCCGGGCTCGCGGGTGCATGACGTGCCCGAGGCCAGCCATGATTCGGTGATCTCCGGTGCGGACACGGTCGAGGTGATCGTCAGCTTCCTCGATCGATAGGATTCGCCTCGTGGTTCCGGGCGAACAGGTGCTTGGCTTGCCCAAGGGTGCGATCTTGGCAGGATGAAGCCGAGGCCTGAGCCTGCCCAGGCGCGAATGCGGACCTTCCCGATCGCGCCAGTGGTGCCAGTGCCGCGAGCCGCGCGGGCTTGAGGGTGTAACCTCCGGGGAGATCCGCCCGCCGGGCGCCGGGATCGAACCATGACCACCAGGAAAAAGACCGGCAAGGCCCCGCCGGCGTCCAGCCCGGCCGACGTCAAGCCGTCCGGCACGGCGCGCGACAGCCAGGGCACGGCGCCCGTCGCGGGCTTCCCCATTGTCGGCATTGGCGCCTCGGCCGGCGGACTGGCGGCGTTCGAGGCCTTCTTCTCGGGCATGCCCGCAGACAGCGAGCCGGGCATGGCCTTCGTGCTGGTGCAGCATCTCGCCCCGGACCACCGGAGCCTGCTCAGCGACCTGATTGCCCGCTGCACCCGGATGCCGGTGCATGAAGTGGACGACGGCGTGGTGGTATTGCCCAACTGCGTCTACATCATCCCGCCCAACCGCGACATGGCTTTCCTCAACGGCACGCTGCAGCTGCTGGAGCCTGCGGCGCCGCGCGGCCAGCGGCTGCCCATCGATTTCTTCTTCCGATCGCTGGCCCAGGACCAGGCCCAGCGGGCCATCGGCATCGTGCTTTCAGGCACCGGCAGCGACGGCACCCAGGGCATACGCGCCATCAAGGGCGAAGGCGGCATGGTGATGGCGCAGGACCCCGAGACGACGGAGTTCGACGGCATGCCGCGCAGCGCCATCGCCACCGGACTGGTGGACTACACCCTGCCGGCGGACGAAATGCCAGCGCGGCTGTCTGCCTACGCCGCGCATGCTTTCGGGCACACGCGCTTGCCGATGGCGGCGGACACGCCGCAGGCCGAGAGCGCACTCAAGAAAATCTTCGTGCTGCTGCGGGCCCAGACCGGCCATGACTTTTCCCAGTACAAGCCCAGCACCATCAACCGCAGGGTCGAACGGCGCATGGCGGTGCACCAGATAGACAGGCTCGAACGCTACGTCCGGTTCCTTCAGCAGACGCCGGCCGAGGTGGAAGCGCTGTTCCGCGACCTGCTGATCGGCGTCACGAACTTCTTCCGCGACCCGGAGGCGTTCAAGGTGCTCGAAGACCAGGTCATCCCCAGGCTGTTCGAGGACAAGCCCGAGGGTTCGGCCATTCGCATCTGGTGTGCGGGCTGCTCGACGGGCGAAGAAGCGTATTCCATCGCCATGCTGCTGCAAGAGCGCATGGACGCCCTCAGGCAGGTGTTCCCGGTGCAGCTGTTCGCCACCGACATCGACAGCCGGGCCGTCGCCACCGCCCGCACGGGGCTGTACCCGGCCAACATCGCCGCAGACATTTCCCCCGAACGGCTGGCGCGCTTCTTCCGGCCCGAGTCGGACGGCAGCGCCTATCGCGTGCAAAAGGGGCTGCGGGACATGCTGGTGTTTTCCGAGCATGACCTCATCAAGGACCCGCCGTTCTCCCGGCTCGACCTGGTCACCTGCCGCAACCTGCTCATATATTTGAACGCGTCACTGCAGAAGAAGGTCATCCCGCTGTTCCACTACGCGCTGCGTCCGGGCGGGTTCATGTTCCTGGGAACGTCCGAGGGCGTGGGCGAGTTCAGCGAGTCCTTCTCCGTGCTGGACCGCAAGGCCAAGCTCTACCAGCGCAAGGAAAGCCTGCGCGCCCGCGAGCGCGGCTCGCTAGCGCACATCGTGCCGCCCCTGGCCACGATGGACCCCGGGCCTGCCCTGAAGTCCGGCAGCCCGCGCCCGGCCCTCCCGGCCAAGCTGCCCATGCGCGAACTGACCGAACAGGCGCTGCTGCGTCAGCTGGCGCCCACCGGGGCGCTGATCAACGACCAGGGCGACATCTACTACCTGCACGGACGTACCGGCATGTACCTGGAGCCGATGCCCGGCGAACCCGGCATCAGCAACATCCTGAAGATGGCCCGCGAAGGCCTGCGCCGCGAACTCACCAAGGCCCTGCAGCAGGCGGCCGCCACCCGCGGGATCGTCCGGTGCCCCGGCCTGCGGGTGAAGACCAACGGCCACTACACCCTGGTGAACCTGACGGTTTGCCCGGTGCCGGCGCCGGCGGCTCCCGTCGCCGCCGCGGCCTCGCTGTCGCACGCGGGGCCCTGCCTTTACCTGGCCATCCTGGAAGACGTGCCGGAAGGCGAACCCCTGGCCCACGGTCAGCCGTCTGGCAGGTCCGAGGCCCCGGCGTCCACGCCAAGTACCGAGGCTGACGACGAGCAGCGCATCGCCGAGCTGCTGCACGAGCTGCGCAGCAAGGACGAGTACCTGCAGAGCACGCTCGAGGAGCTGGAGAGTTCGAACGAAGAGCTCAAGTCGTCGAACGAGGAAATGCAGTCGGTGAACGAGGAGCTGCAGTCCACCAACGAAGAGATGGAAACCTCGAAGGAGGAGCTGCAGTCGGTCAACGAAGAGCTCAACACGGTCAACACCGAGCTGCAGACCAAGATCACCGATCTGTCGCGGGCCAACAACGACATGAACAACCTGCTGGCCGGCACCGGAATCGGCACCGTGTTCGTCGACCACCAGCTGCGCATCCTGCGCTTCACGCCGGCGGCCAGCGCCATCACCAACCTGATCCAGAGCGACGTGGGCAGGCCGGTGAACCACATCGTGTCCAACATGGTGGGATACGACCGCCTTGTGGCCGACGTGCGCGAGGTGCTGGACACGCTGGCGCCCAAGGCCGTCGAGGTGCAAACCAGCAACGGCAAGTGGCACACGATGCGCATCCTGCCCTACCGCACCCTGGACAACGTGATCGAAGGCGCGGTGATCTCGTTCATCGAAATTACCGACGCGGTGCACGCGCGCGAGGCGCTGCACAAGGCCAACGAGCTGCTGCGCCTGGCCGTGGTGGTGCGCGATGCGCACGACGCCATCACCGTGCAGGATCTCAGCGGCCGCATCCTGGCCTGGAACCCCGGCGCGACCCGGATGTACGGCTGGAGCGAGGCCGAGGCGCTGGCGATGAACGTGCGGCAGCGCATCCCGGAACCCCTGCGCGACGCGGCCCTGGCCACGCTGCGGCAGCTCAGCCAGAGCGAAATCCTGGAGCCCTACCGCACCCAGCGCCTCGACAAGCAGGGCAAGGTGATGACGGTATCGATCATCTCCACCGCGCTGCTCGATGCGTCGGGCGAAATGTATGCCATCGCCACTACCGAGCGCACGGTCGGCAGACCAACCTGATGGCCGACAAGCGCGGGCAGGCCCCAGGGCCGCCGGGTTCGCCCGGGAAAGACGAGGCCGCACCGGCGCCCTCGGCGCATGCACTGCGGCGGCTGGCCGAAGCGCGCCTGCGGGACAGGGCGTCCCCCACGCCCGCGAGTATCGATTCGCTGTCGCCGGAGCAGGCCCGGCACATGCTGCACGAACTGCAGGTCCACCAGATCGAGCTGGAGATGCAGAACGAGGAGCTGCGCGATGCCCATGTTGCGCTGGACGTGGAACGCGCCCGCTACTTCGACCTCTACGACCTCGCGCCGGTCGGCTACTGCACCGTATGCGACGACGGCCTGATCAAGCAGGCCAATCTCACCCTCGCCAGCCTGCTGGGCACCACCCGCGGTGCACTCATCAGGCAGCGCTGGCACCGGTTCATCGCCAGGGAAGACGCCGACCTTTACCACCGGCTGCACAAGCGGCTGCTGGAGACGGGCGAGCCGCAGTCCGGCGAACTGCGGATGGTCCGCAAGGACGGCACGCCGTTCTGGGGCCAGTGGGAGGCCACCATCGCGCCGGACGTGCACGGCAGCCCCGAGATGCGCGCCGTGCTCAGCGACGTCACGGTGCGCAAGCGCGCCGAGCAGGCGCTGGTGGAACGCAGCGAGCAGTACCAAAACCTGTTCACCACCATGGGCGAAGGCTTCTGCGTCATCGACATGATCTTCGACGAGGACGGCAAGCCGGTTGATTACCGCTTCGTGGAGCTCAATCCCAGCTTTGAAAGGCAGACCGGCCTGCACCAGGCGATGGGCAAGCGCGCACGCGAACTGGTGCCCGACCTCGAGACCCACTGGTACGAAACCTACGGCCGGGTGGCCCTGACGGGCGAGCCGGTGCGCATCCTCGATCACGCGCGTGCGATGGAGGGCCGCTGGTTCGACGTGCACGCCTACCGCCTGGGCGGACCAGGAAGCCATCGGGTCGCCATCCTGTTCGAAGACAGCACCGAACGCATCAATGGGGAGATCAAGCTGCGCGAGGCCAAGCACGCCGCCGACAAGGCCAACCGCGCCAAGTCCGAGTTCCTTTCCAACATGAGCCATGAGCTGCGCACGCCGCTCAACGCCATCCTGGGCTTCGCCCAGCTGATCGACTCCGGCTCGCCGCCGCCGACCGCCAGCCAGAAGCGCAGCGCGGACCACATCCTCAAGGCCGGCTGGTACCTGCTTGCCCTGGTGGACGACATCCTCGACCTGGCGGTCATCGAATCGGGCACGCTGTCGCTGACGATGCAGGCGGTGCCCCTGGACGAAGTGTTGCGCGAGTGCCAGGCCATGGTGGAACAGCAGGCACGCTCGCGCGGCATCCGCCTGTCCTTCCCGCGCTTCCAGGCCCCCTGCCACCTCGACGCGGACCGGACGCGGCTCAAGCAGGTGCTGAGCAACCTGCTTTCCAACGCCATCAAGTACAACCGGCCGGAGGGCTCGGTACACGTGGACTGGCGCGTGACCCCCGCGGGCCGGGTCCGCATCAGCGTGGCGGATACGGGTGACGGGCTGCCCGAAGAAAAGATCGCTCAGCTTTTCCAGCCCTTCAACCGGCTCGGAAAGGAATCCGGCCCCGAGCAGGGCACCGGCATCGGCCTGGTGGTGTCCAAGCGGGTGGTCGAAATGATGGGCGGCACGATCGGCGTGCAGAGCACGCTGGGCGAGGGCTGCGTTTTCTGGATCGAACTGAGACCGGCCACCCTGCCGACGCCGGTCGCCGCCCGGGCCGCCGCCGGCCTGGCGCCCGGCGGGCTCGACGCTGAGGTCCACACCCTGCTGTACGTCGAGGACAACCCGGCGAACCTGGCGCTGGTGCAGGAGATCCTGTCGAGTCGGCCGGAGTTCCGCCTGCTGACCGCGACGGACGGCGAAAGCGGCGTCGCGATGGCGCGCGCGGCCCTGCCCCACGTCGTCCTGATGGACGTCAGCCTGCCGGGCATCAGCGGCACCGAAGCCATGAAGATCCTGGCCCGGGACCCGGCCACCACGCACATCCCCGTGGTGGCGCTGAGCGCCAACGCCACCGCCATAGACGTCGAGCGCGGCCTGCAGACGGGCTTCTTCCGCTACCTCACCAAGCCGATCAAGATAGACGAGCTGATGGCTACGCTGGCAACGGCGCTGGAGTTTTCTGCTTCCCAGGGCAAGCCCCCCACGACAAGGCAATCGCCATGAAGGTTTCGGAGTCCGACATCCTCAACGCCAGCATCCTGCTGGTGGACGACCAACAGGACAACATCGACCTGCTCAGGCACATGCTGGAGGAGGTCGGGTACAAGAACATCACGTCCACCATGGACCCCAAGCGGGTTTGCGCGCTGAACCGGAAGAACCGCTACGACCTCATCCTGCTGGACCTGCAGATGCCGGGCATGGACGGCTTCCAGGTGATCGAGGCCCTGAAGACCAACGACGCCGACGGCTACCTGCCGGTGCTGGTCATCACCGCCCAGCCCGGCCACAAGCTGCGCGCGCTGGAGTGCGGCGCCAAGGATTTCGTCAGCAAGCCCTTCGACCTGATCGAGGCCCGAACGCGCATCCGCAACATGCTGGAGGTGCGCCTGCTCTACAACAAGCTCCAGGACCATACCCGCGAGCTGGAGCGGATGGTGGAGGAACGGACCGCCGAACTTCGCGAAAGCGAAGCGCGCTACCGCAGCCTGACCGAACTGGCCTCGGACTGGTACTGGGAACAGGACCAGGACGGCCACTTCACCAAGGTTTCGGGGCCGGTGCTGGAAATGCTGGGCCTGCAGGTGGATTCGCTTTCGGAACAGCCCTCCGCCGGCGCGGCGGCAGGCTGGGACGAGACGGAGCGCGGGATCCTTCAGGCGGCTATCGCCGCTCGCCAGCCCTTCCTCGACTTCCACTTCAGCCGCGTCAATGCCGACGGCTCACGCCAGCAGTTCCGGGTCAGCGGCGAACCGATGTTCGACCGGGTCTGCACCTTCATCGGCTACCGCGGCGTCGGGGTGGAGATCCTGGCGGACAGCGGCGCGCACGGGCTGAAAAGGCCGTGACGTCGCCCACGCCCGCCCTTTGCAGCCCCCGGCAAAACCGCCTGCTGGCCGCGCTGCCCGCCGCCGACCTGGCCGCCCTGGCGCCGGAGCTGGAGTCGGTTTCGCTGAAAGTGGGGGAAACCCTGTGCGGACCGCGCGGGCAGTTCCACCATGCGTATTTCCCCACCACCGCCATCGTATCGCTGCTGTACCTGACCGAATCGGGCACCTCGTGCGAAGTGGCGGGCGTCGGCAACGAGGGCATGGTGGGCGTTTCGCTGTTCCTGGGCGTGGACACCACGGCCAACGCGGCGGTGGTGCAGACCGCCGGGCGCGCCTGGCGGCTCGAATCGCGCCTGCTCAAGCGGGAGTTCGCGCGCGCGGGCGCACTGCAGAGCCTGCTGCTGCTCTACACCCAGGCCCTGCTCATCCAGACCAGCCAGAGCGTGGTCTGCACCCGGCATCATTCGATCGACCAGCAGATGTGCCGCTGGCTTCTGCTGACGCTCGACCGGTCACCCTGCTCCGAACTGCTGATGACCCAGGAAATGATCGCCGGCATGTTCGGCGTGCGCCGCGAGTCCATCACCGATGCCGCGGGAAAGATGCAGCGCGCGGGATTGATCAGCTACCGCCGCGGCCACATTTCGGTGCTCGACCGGGCCGGGCTGGAGGCCGGGGCGTGCGAGTGCTACGCGCTGGTGAAGAACGAGCTGGACCGGCTCCTGCCCGACGCGCGCTAGGCGGGCTGGGCCCATCGACCCATGGCCCGCCTCAGGCTTCGCCGCGCACGATCTGCGCCAGTTGCCGGCCGATGTCCTCGGGCGCCAGCACGAAGTCAATGCAGCCGCTGCCAATGGCGCTTTCGGGCATGTCCGGCTGGCGCGCGGTGCTGAGCTTCTGGGCGATGGTGATGCCACCCACCTGCTGGATGCCGCACAGGGCATCGGCGCCGTCGCCGTCGTAGCCCGACACGATCACCGCCACCAGCTTGCCGTCCCAGCCGCGGGTCAGGGAGCGCAGGAACACCGTGATCACGTCCGGCCAGCCGTGCGGCTTGGAGATCGGCTCGAGGTGGAACTCGCCGTCAACGACGTGCAGGTCGCGGTTCGCCGGAATGATGAAGACGTGGTTGGGTTGGATCGTCAGCCTGTCGGTGATCAGCTCCACCGGCATGGCGGTGTGGGCGGGCAGGATTTCATGCAGCTGGGTCGGCACGGTGCGCATGTGGTTGACGATGACGAACGCCGCGCCGGTGTCGGCCGGCAGGCACTTGAGCAGCCGGAGGTAGGCGTCGAGGCCGCCGGCCGAGCCGCCGATGCAGACCACGGGGAAGTTCGGGCCCGGGGCCGCGCCCGGCGTGGCGCCACGGACCCCGAGGGGCTGATCCTTGCCTGCTGGTCGGCTGATGCGGGGTTCCTTCGAAGGAGGCGGCGGGGCCCGGGACTGCGGTGGCCGATGCCCCGACCTTACTCCTCCTGGCGAAAGCGACCGTTCGGCAGCGAACAGGCCCCGGCACGCTTTCAGCGCCGGGCCGGCGGGCGGCCTGGGCGCACGCTTTCGGGACGGCCTGTCTTATTTCCGTCAAACGATTCCATTATTCTGGAACCATGGATACTCAGACCGCCGTCACCTCCCTCGCCGCCCTGGCCCAGGCCCACCGCCTGGCGGTGTTCCGCCGCCTGGTCGAACTGGGTCCGGAGGGCGCCGTCGCGGGCGACCTCGCAGCGCACCTGGGCATCCCTGCCAACACGCTCTCCTTCCACCTCAAGACCCTGCAGCAGGCCGGCCTGATCGCCCCCGAGCCACGCGGCCGGAACATCCGCTACCGGGCCGACTTCGCGGCCATGCGCGGGCTGGTGGGCTTCCTCACCGACAACTGCTGCGGCGGCGACGCCTCGCTGTGCGCGCCTGCGGAAGACCCGGCAAGGGCCGCCGGCGGCTGCTGACTTTCCCAACCTCCAACGGAACCCCCCATGACCCTCAAGATCGGCATCAACGGCTTCGGTCGCATCGGACGCCTGGCCCTGCGCGCCGCCTGGGGCTGGCCCGGCGTCAGCTTCGTGCACATCAAAA
>NZ_JAIBFH010000419.1 GCF_019459675.1 Arenimonas sp. | reverse complement strand
CCGCGTCCACCACCGGCCGCTTTTCGACCGGCACGCTTTAGCCCGTGATGGAGGCCTGGTCGATGCTGCTATCGCCCAGCCCGGCGAAGCCATCTGCCGTCACGCGTTCATAGGGCTTGGCCACCACCACATCGCCGATGACCAGGTCGTTTACGGATACGTCGACCAACTGGTCACCGCGACGCACCAGCGCCGTCTCGGGCCGCAACTCCGCCAGGGCCTCGATGGCGCGACGGGCGCGGCCCATCGCGTAGTTCTCGAGGGCATGGCCGAGACTGAACAGGAACAGCAGTAGCGCGCCCTCGGCCCATTGGCCCAAGACAGCGGCGCCCGCGGCCGCCACGATCATCAGGGAATCGATCTTCAACTCGCGGTGCCGCAGGTTCTCGAGCGCTTCGCGCACGGTGAAGAAGCCGCCGGCCGCATAGGCCAGCAGCAGCAAGATGAAGGGACCGGTGGCATTGTCGCCCTGCGTTCGACCCCAGGCCCAGCCGGCCAGGAGGAAGGCGCCGGAGGCCAGGGAAAAAATGATCTCGGCGCGGCCGGCCCAAGGGCCCCCGCTGCCGTGATCGTGGTTGTGTCCCGCGCTCGCGGCCGGGGGAGGCGTGGCATCACTCATCGTACATTCCTCGAACGTGGATACTGCAGGCGCGCTCGGACCGAGCGCGCCTGCCTCGTGGCCTTCGTGGTGCTGAGCTAGGCCGGCACGTCCGCCCGGTCGATCAGCAGCACATCGTCGATGGAACTGGTGAAGATCCATCCGGCATTCACCTGCCCGGTGCGGCCGTGCTGCCGGATCAACGCAATGATCGTGTCGACCCGCTCGTCCTCGCAGAACACGTCCAGCTGGATTTCCTGGGTCACCCGTTCACCCAGCTCGACCGAGTAGTCCTGCTCGCGGGCGCTGGCGGCCTGCAACAGCCCTCGCGCCTGGACCACGCTCAGACGCCGCTCACCGGCGGCCTCCAGGGCGTGCACGATGTCGCTCATCCGATGGGCGTGCAGCAAGGCAGTAATGCGCTTCATGGCGTTGCCTCCGGGTTCTTGCGTTCGGCGCGGGTTTCCAGCCACTCGTAGAGCACGGGCAGCAGGAACAGGGTCAGCAGGGTGGCGCTGAGCAGGCCGCCCACCACCACGGTGGCCAGCGGGCGCTGGGTCTCGGCGCCGACGCCACTGGAGATCAGCATCGGCACCAGGCCCAGAATCGCCACGCTCGCGGTCATGAGCACCGGGCGCAGCCTGAGGGCCGTGCCTTGCAGCACCGCCTCGCGCACCGAGAGACCACGTTCGCGCTGCTCGTTGAGGAAACTCACGAGCACGATGCCATTGAGCATCGCCACGCCGAACACGGCGATGAACCCGATCGCCGACGGCACCGACAGGTACTGGCCGGTCAGGAACAGGGCCAGCAGGCCGCCGATGGTCGCGAAGGGCACGTTGGCCAGGATCAGCGCCGCGAACTTGATCGAGTTGAACGCGGTGTACAGCAGCACGAAGATGAAGAAGATCGTGATGGGCACGATCAGGCTCAGCTTGGCCAAGGCGCGCTGCTGGTTCTCGAACGCACCGCCCCACTCGATCCAGTAGCCGGGCGGCAGGTCCACCTGCGACTTGATCGCCGCCGTGGCATCGGCCACGAAGCCATCGACATCCCGGCCCCGAACGTCCATCTGAATCACGGCATAGCGCTGCAACTGCTCGCGACGGATGAACGAATAGCCCTCGGCGACCGATACCGTCGCAACCTCGGACAGCGGCACCAGCGCTCCCGAAGCGGCCTTGAGCGGAATCCGTCGCAGCGCTTCGACCGAACTGCGCGTACCGTCATCAAGGCGCACGGAGATGTCGAACCGCCGCACGCCGTCCAGCAGCACGCTGACCGGTTCGCCACCCAGGCCATTGCGCACGATGGTCAGCACTTCCTCGGCGTTCATGCCGTGCCGGGCCAACTCGGCCCGATCCACCTCGATGCGGATCTGCGGCTTACCGACGTTCGCTTCCAGCGAGAGGTCGGCGACGCCGTCGATACCGGCAAGAACCGGCTTTAGCTGACTACTGAGGCGATCAAGTTCGCCCAGATCCTCGCCGTAGAGCTTGAGCGCGAGGGTCGCGCGCACGCCGGAGATCAGCTCTTCGACGCGCATCTGGATCGGCTGGGTGTAGCCTGGCACCACGTTGGGCACGACCTCCTCCAGCGTCTCCTGCATGGCCTCCTCGAGCTCCTTGATCGAGCGGCCGGTGGTCCAGTCCTCCTCGGGGGTCAGCGCCGTGTAGATCTCCATGTAGTTGACGTCGGCGGTCTCGCCCTTTTCGGCGCGGCCGATCATGGCCAGCGTGGTCTCCACTTCCGGGAACTTCTTGAAGGCCTCGGCAATGACATTGCTCGTGCGGATCGACTCATCCAAGGACGTCGACGGAATACCCGTCACCCGCCACATGATCGAGCCTTCCTGCAGCTGGGGCATGAACTCCTTGCCCAGGAACGGGAAGAGCCCCAACGCCAGCACCAGCGCCACGGAAGCCGTGATCACCACGGCGCGTTTGGCGGACAGGGCACGCTCCAGCAGCGGGCGATAGCGACGCTTGAGGAAGGCCACCAACCGGGTGTCCTTCTCTTCCTTTGGCTTGAGGATCATGGCCGCGAGAACCGGGATCAGCGTCAGGCTCAGCAGCATCGAGCCCGCCATCGCGAACGCGATGGTGAAGGCCATGGGCTTGAACAGCTTGCCCTCCAGGCCCTCGAGGCTGAACAGCGGCAGGAACACCACGATGATGATCAGGATCGCAAACGAGATGGGATTGGCCACTTCCTTGGCCGCCGCCAGCACCGCCGAGGTCCGGTCCACCTTTTCGCCATGGGCGTGCCGCTCGGCCATGATGCGGTAGGCGTTCTCCACCATCACCACCGCGCCGTCCACCATCATGCCGATGCCGATGGCCAGGCCCGCCAGGGACATCAAATTGGCCGACAGTCCGAACTGGCCCATGCCGATGAAGGCCATCAGCATCGCCAGCGGCAGGGTCACGATCACGACCAGCGCCGAACGCAACTCGCCCAGGAACAGGAACAGCACGATGGCCACCAGGATCGAACCCTCGATCAGGGCCCGCGTTGCCGTGCCCACGGCCTTGTTGACCAGGTCGGTACGCTCGTAGATCGGGCGCACGACCATGCCCTCGGGCAGCGCGTCCTGGACGGTGGCCAGCTTGGCCTTGACGGCCTCGACCACGTCCTTGGCGTTCTCGCCGATGCGGGCCAGCGCCATGCCCAGCACCACTTCTTCGCCATCGCGGGTGACAGCGCCAAAGCGCGGCGCCGGCGACTCGATGATCCGGGCGACATCGCGCAGGTAGACCGGCACGCCGTCCTCGGATTTGAGCACGATCGCGCCGATGTCCTCGGTCGAGGACAGCAGGCCCAGGCCGCGCACCAGGTACTGCTCGCGACCCACGTCCATCACGTTGCCGCCGACCTGGCCGTTGTTGGCCGGCAGGGCCGCAATCACGTCGGCAAAGCCCAGGCCCCGGGCATAGAGCCGCTGCGGGTCGATCCTGACCTGGTACTCACGTTCGCCGCCGCCCCAGGAGCTGACGTCGTCCACGCCCGGCGCTGTGCGCAGGATCAAGCGCACCGTCCACTCCTGCCAGGTACGCAGGTCCATGTCGGTGACCTGGTCCTTGCTCACGCCCGGAGCGCGCTCGACCGTGTACCAGAACACCTGGCCCAGGCCCGAGCTGTTCGGACCCATGCTGGGCTTGCCGTAACCCTCGGGCAGGCGGTCGCCGATTTCCTGCAGCCGTTCATTGACCAGCTGCCGAGCGAAGTAGATCTCCATGTCGTCCTCGAAATAGACGGAGACGTAGGAAAGACCAAACAGGCTCACCGAGCGGATTTCCTGCACCTTGGGCAGGCCCGCCAACGCGGACTCCACCGGGGTGGTCAGCAGCAGCTCGACGTCTTCTGCCGCCAGGCCCGGCGATTCGGTATAGATGTTCACCTGCGCCGGGGTCACGTCCGGGAAGGCGTCGATGGGGACGTCACGCACGGCGCGCAGGCCCAGGAAGGCCACCACGGCGAAGATGATCAGGACCAGGAACTTGTAGCGCAGGGAGAGTTCGACCAGGCGGTTCAGCATGGCGCACCTCCGCGCTCGGCGACTCGGGCGTCAATGACCATGACCTTCTCCCAGTTGCGCCTTGAGCATCTGGGCCTTGAGCACATAGGCGCCCTCCACGACCACCCGGTCGCCGATGACCAGGCCGTCGGCGATGACGGTGTGGTCGCCGACCACCGGACCGGGGCGAACCGCCACGGGCGCCAGGGCGCCATCGGTCTCCTTGAAGACCACGTTCTCGCCCTCCAACTGCACCAGCGCCGCCGTCGGCACCGCCAGCTGCGGGTCGCTGCCACCGCCGGCATCGAGATAGACCTCGACGTAGTCGCCGCCGTGCAGGCGATCCCCCTCGTTCGCTACTTCAATTCGCACCAGCGCCGTCCGGGTGTTCTCGGAAGTGCGGTGCGCGCGCTGCACCACCTTGCCGGGCAGTCGCACCTGGCCCAGCACCACCTGCGCGGTGCTGTCGATGGCGATGCGCCGGGCCTGCTCGGCCGGGAGCGTGGCATCGACCCAGACGACGGCTTCATCCACCAATCGGAACAGGGTCCGGCCGGGCTCGATCCGCTCGCCGACCACAAAGGCGTCCTCGGTCAGGCGGCCGGCGTGTGGCGCGGTCAGCGTGAACTCGCCATTGGACCGGCCCGTGGCCGTGCCCGGCAAGCCGTAGGCCCGCGCCGTCGCCCGTGCCTGCTCGACGGTGACCTGGGCTTCCTGGTAGCGGCGGCCCGACACAGCTTCGCGTCCCAGGGATTGAACGCGCTTCCAATCCTGCTCGGCGATGGCCAGCGCCCCTTGGGCTTGCGCCACCTCCACGGACGACAGCGTCACCAGTGGCGCGCCGGCGGCCACTTCATCTCCCAGCTTGGCATGGCGGCGGACCACCAGGGCCTCGACCCGCGGCGTGATCAGAGTGGTGCCGTAGGCGTTGTCCAGGACTTCACCCGGGGCCTGCAGCGGTTCGCTCAGTGAACGCGCATCCAGGGTCGCCAGCTTGATGCCGGCGGCTTCCAGCGCGGCCGCGTCCATGCGAACCGGTTCCGCGCCTTCTTCCGCCTCATCGTGGCCGGCCTCTTCGTCATGCCCGGCCTCATCGTCGTGGCCCGCCTTTTACTGGCCTGCCTCGTCGGCATGTTAAGCGTCTTAGCCGCCTGGCGTGGTCGTGTAGGCGGCCCCGGCCGTGGGTGAAGG
>NZ_JAIBFH010000417.1 GCF_019459675.1 Arenimonas sp. | reverse complement strand
CGGGGGGGGGGGGGGGGGCCCCCCGGCCACGGCCACCGAGCCCGTCACTTCGCGGGTGGCCGAATCGATCGCGCCATCCACCGCGCGATCCAGCGCCGCCTGCGGATCGGCCAGCGCTTCCCGCGTGCGCTCGACCGAGGTCCTGGCGTCCTGCAGTGCACGCGCGGCCTCGGTGCCGGCGATCGCGCCCTTGGTTTCCTCGAGGACGCGGGTGGCCTCCTCGCCCGACTGCGCCACCACGGTGGCGGTGGCGCCGGTCACCTTGTCGAGCGCTGCCGAACCCCACTCGCTCAGTCGTCCCATGGCCAGGACCACCACCACGACCAGGGCGAGCATTCCGAGCGCAAGGGTGCCGAAAACCCCCACCAGCAAGGTGCGGCGCGAAACTCTGGACGTGTTCATGGATGGATCCTTCGAAGGGGAATGGAGTGGGCGGTGGCGTGCAGGGCATCGGGGTCATCGCCGCCGGTCGCGTGGGCAAGCGTCCAGCACAAGCCACGCCGGGGCGCCCGCAGGCGGGCAATGCGGCGGCCGGTGGCCCGGTCGATGCGGTCGGCGGCGCGGTCGATGGCGACGTACAGGTCGGCGTCGCGCTCGCGCACGATGATCGGCGCCATCGTCGGGCCAACCACCTCCACCACGCAGTGCTTGTCGACGCCGCCGCGCGGGCCGTTCACGTCCGCCAGGCGCACCTGCACCGAGGCCAGCACGGACTGGTAGCGACCCAGGGCCGTCTTCAGGCGGCGTTGCGCATAGTCACGGATCGCCTGGGTCGGGAGGATGCCGCGGCAGAGGATGGCGATGCGCATGTCGGGGCTCCTGCAGGGTTGGCGCTCAGGTTGCGGGCAGGAGACCATTCGATCAACATGATTGAACAGAGCAATAGCATCGGAAAACCCGAACAATGAACCTCAAGCACCTTCGCTATTTCTGGGCCGTGGCGCGCTTCGGCGGCGTCGCCCGGGCGGCAGAGAAGCTGGCGCTGTCGCCGCAGACGCTGAGCGGGCAGATCGCCGAGCTGCAGCTGGCGCTGGGCGTAGAGCTGCTGCGGCAGGTCGGGCGGCGCCTGGAGCTCACCGACGCCGGCCGGGTCGCGTACTCCTACGCCGACGAGATCTTCGGCCTGGTGGATGAGCTCGGCGCACAGGTCCGGGCGATGCCCAGCGGGCGCAGCCGGCTGTTCCGCGTGGGCATGACCGATGCGGTGCCGCGCTCGCTGGCGTACCGGCTGCTGGCCCCGCTGCTGGCGGAAGAAAACATCCAGCTGACGGCGAGCCACGAACGGCTCGATGTCCTGCTGGCCGACCTGGCCCTGCACCGCCTGGAGCTGGTCATTGCCGACCGCCCCCTGCCCGCGGGCATCGCCGTGAAAGCCTTCAACCACGTGCTGGGCGACACGCCGATGGCGCTATTCGCCCAGCCGGCGATGGCGCGCAAACTGCGGCCGGGGTTTCCCGCCTCGCTCGAGGGCGCGCGGATGGTGGTGCCGGGGCGCGACAGCGTCGCCCACGAGCAGCTGCGCGCCTGGCTGGAGCAGCACCGCATCACCGTGCGCATCGTCGGCGAGTTCGACGACGGCGGCCTGATGAAGACCTTCGGCGCCTCCGGGGTGGGCCTGTTCCCCGCCCCGCTGACCATGCGCGGGGAAATCGAACAGCGCTACGGCGTCGAACTGGTGGGCGTGATGGAGGGCGTGACCGAACGCTACTACGCCATCTCGACCGAACGACGCGCCACCGATCCGCAGGTGGTGAAGATCCTGGCCTCGGCGGACCGCCTGCTGGCGAATCCGTCTTCGCTCAGTGCGCGGCGTCGGTCCTGACCCCGCCGGCGTGGGCACAACATGTCGGCACCGCCCGCTGGCCGGGCCATTGGTGGGCGCGAGCTGGCGGTTCTGAGCGGGACGGAGATGCGAATGGACGCCCAAAGTGAAAAGCCAGACCCGAAGAGTCTGGGTTTTCTTCTTGCCTTCAATTCAGTGCATCAACCGCACTTCGAGTAGCCGCAGTTCAGGCAAGTGGCGCAGCCGTCCATGATCACCGTGGCCTTGGTGTTGCACTTGAAGCACATCGTCGCGCTGGGCGGGAAAGAGGCGCCGTCGCCGGTGACCTGCACCGCCTCGTCAGCGCGGTTCGCGCTGTGGGTACCGGCACCGGCGACGTCGCCGCTCAGGGGGTTGGATTCAGACTTTTTTTTTGCGCGGTTCTCGTAGGCC
>NZ_JAIBFH010000409.1 GCF_019459675.1 Arenimonas sp. | reverse complement strand
CCCCCCCCCCCCCCCCCCCCCCCCCCCCCCCCCCCCCCCCCCCCCCCCCCCCCCCCCCCCCCCCCCCCCCCCGGTCAGGGACGGCGGGCGAGCTCGGCTTCGATGTCGTCGCGGGCCTTGGGCATCAGGTCCTGCTTGTTGACGCCCATCGCCAGCAGCAGCGGGCAGGCGACGAAGATCGAGGACAGCGTGCCGAACACCACGCCGATCAGCTGCGCCTCGGCCATACCCTTGAGCGATGCGCCGCCGTACAGGTACAGCGCCAGGATCGTCAGGAAGGCCACGAACGAAGTGATGATGGTGCGCGACAGCGTCTGGTTGACCGACCGGTTGAGGATTTCGCGCGGCTCGAGCTTGTTGAGCGTGCGGAAGTTCTCGCGCACACGGTCGAACACCACGATGGTGTCGTTGATCGAGAAGCCCATCACCGACAGGATGCCTGCCAGCACCGTCAGGTCGAAGTCGTGCCCCGTCAGCGCGAACCAGCCGCACACCACCAGCACGTCGGTGAGCGTGGTGATGATGGCCGCGATGGCGAACTTGAACTCGAAGCGCGCCCAGATGTAGGCCAGGAAGCCGAAGGCCACGAACAGCGCCGCGTAGACCCCGTTGATGGCCAGCTCGTTGCCGATCTGCGGGCCCACGAAGTCACTGCGCAGCACCACGCCCGGATTGTCGGCCGTCTGCGACGCCGCCAGGATGGCCGCACCGCCCTGCTCACCCGTCATCGCCGGCTCACCGTCGACTGCTGCTTCAGGCTGCAGGCGAACCACGATGTCGTTGCCCGACCCGAAGGTCTGCACCACCGCACCCTCGAAGCCGGCCGCCTCCAGGCGCGTACGCACCTGCTCGACGTCCACGGGCTGTTCGAACTTGATCTCGGTGGCGGTGCCGCCGGTGAAATCAAGCGCGTAGTTGAAGCCCTTGGTCGCCAGCAGGACCAGGGCCGCCACGCAGATGAACGCCGTCAGCCCGAGGGTGACGTGGCGCAGCCGCATGAAATTGATGTTGCTGTTGGACGGGAAAAGTTCCACGCCGCCTCCTGCGAAAAACGATTAGATCGAAAGTGCGGCGAGCTTCTTGCGCTTGCCGTAGATCAGGGTGGAAATACCGCGCGACACCGAAACCGCCGTGTACATGGACGTCAGGATGCCGATGATGAGCGTGATGCCGAAGCCGCGGATCGGGCCCGAGCCGAACACCGCCATCGCCACGCCGGCCAGCAGGGCCGTGGTGTTGGAGTCGGTGATCGTGCCGGAGGCCTTGTCATAGCCATTGGCGATACTCGACAGCGGCGTGTTGCCGTTGCGCAGCTCTTCGCGGATTCGCTCGTTGATCAGCACGTTGGCGTCCACCGACAGGCCCACCGTCAGCGCGATGCCGGCCAGGCCGGGCAGCGTCAGCGTGGCGCCGATCACCGACATGATGGCAACCACCATCAACAGGTTCAGCAGCAGGGCCACGTTGGTGACCAGGCCGAACATCTTGTAATAGACCAGGAAGAACACCAGCACGAACATGAAGGACCAGAACACGGCCTGCACGCCCCGCTGCACGTTCTCGGCGCCCAGGCTGGGGCCGATGATGCGCTCTTCGATGATCACCATCGGCGCCGCCAGCGAACCGGCGCGCAGCAGGCGGGCCAGGTTGGCGGCCTCTTCCTGGCTGTCCAGGCCGGTGGTCTGGAAGTTGCGGCCGAACACGCCCTGCAGGGTGGCGGCGTTGATCACTTCCTCGGTGACGCGGAAGCTCAGCACTTCTACGCCGTCCACTTCCTTCATCTCGGGGATGGACTCGATGTACACCGCGGCCATCAGCTGGCCGACGTTGTCGCGCGTGTGCGCCAACATGCGGTTGCCACCGGCATTGTTGAGCTCGATCTGCACGGCCGGGCCACCGCCCTGCGGGTCGGGGTTGGACGTGGCGTTGACCAGCTGGTCGCCCGACACGATCACGCGGCGCGACAGCAGGATGGGACGTGGCTTGCCGTCCGCACCCAGGTCACGCGAGAAGTACAGGCGCGCGTTGGGCGGCACGGCGCCGGTGGTGGCGGCCTGTACGGCCTGCGCACCGTAGTCCACCACGTGGCGGTACTCCAGGGTGGCCGTGGCGCCAATCAGGTTGCGAGCCTCGGCCGTGTCCTGCACGCCGGGCAGCTGCACCACGATGCGGCTTTCGCCCTGGCGCTGGATCACCTGTTCGCCAACGCCCAGGCTGTTGATGCGGTTGTCGAGCGTGTTGCGGTTCTGTTCGATCGCACCGTCCATGATCGTCTTGATCAGGGTGGGCGTCATGCGGGCCAGCAGGCGCGTGGGCTGGCCGGGGACGTCCACCAACTCCAGTTCAGGCGCTTCACGGGTGATGGCGGCGCGCACGCGGGACTTGTCGTCGGCGTCCCTGAGGTCCACCTGGATGCCGTTGGCCGTGCGCGCAACGCCGGTGTAGGCGAACTTGCCGTCGCGAAGCACCGTGGCGATTTCGTCGGCGAAGCCGTTGCTGCGCTTCTCGATGGCGGCGTTCTGGTCCACTTCCAGCAGGAAGTGCACGCCGCCCTGGAGGTCCAGGCCCAGCGACATCTGCCGGGCGCCGGCCGATTCAAGCCAGCCGGGCACGGTGGACGCCAGGTTGAGCGCGACGGTGTAGTCCCGGCCCAGCGCGGGGCGCAGGGTGTCGGCGGCCTTGGTCTGCAGGTCGGCATTGGCCAGGCGCACCACCAGGCTGTCCACCTCGATGGCCACGGCCTTGGTGTCGACGCCGCCCTTTTCGAGCAGGCCGCGCACGCGCAGCATCAGCGCGTCGTCCACCACGCCACCCCGGTTGGCCACCACCTGCACGGCGGGGTCCTTGGGATAGAGGTTGGGCAGCGAGTAGAAAGCGGACAGCGCGATGATCAGCGCGGCGACGACGTATTTCCAGGTGGAGTACTGAAGCATGGGCGACAACCGTTTGCGACCCCGTCAGGATCGAGTGTGAATCGGATGGGGGCGGCTCAGGCGGACTTCAACGTGCCCTTGGGCAGCACCGCGGTGATGGCGCCACGCTGGACCTTGACGCTGACCTTGTCGGCGATTTCGACCGTGACAAAGCTTTCGCTGAGGTCTTCGATGCGGCCGGCCATGCCGCCGCTGGTGATCACTTCGTCGCCTTTCTGCAGCTTCGACAGCAGTTCGCGGTGTTCCTTGGCGCGCTTCATCTGCGGGCGCAGCAGCAGGAACCAGAACACGACGAACAGGATGACCAGGGGCAGCAGGCTCATCAGCGGGTTGGGCTGGGCGGCGCCGGTGGCGGCCTGGGCGGCCGCTGGGGAAACCAGGAAATCGAGCAGGGACATGGCTTTACCGTCTCAATGGGGAATCAAGCCTCGAAGTATGCCACAGCCCGCCCCCGCCCTCCCCTCCTCGCCCGGCCCGACCCGGAGGGACGAAGTACCGTCCAAAAGCCCTTCCGCACCGGGCATCGGGACACAACGGCGTCGCGCAGGGCCCGGGGTCAGGCTTCGGAGGCGGGCTCGCGGGCGGCGTGGAAGGCTTCGCGGAAGGCCTGGAACCGGCCGGCCTCGATCGCGGCGCGGATGTCGCGCATCAGCTGCTGGTAGTGGTGCAGGTTGTGGATGGTGCCCAGCATCGAGGCCAGGATTTCGTTGCAGCGGTTGAGGTGGCGCAGGTAGCTGCGGGTGTAGCCGCTGGCGCAGGTGTAGCAGCTGCAGCCTTCCTCGATCGGGCGCAGGTCTTTCTCGTACTGGGCGTTGCGGATGCGCACCTGGCCGCCGCGCACGAAGAAGTGGCCGTTGCGGGCGTTGCGGGTCGGCATCACGCAGTCGAACATGTCCACCCCGCGCGCCACCGCCTCCACGATGTCCTCGGGCTTGCCCACGCCCATCAGATAGCGCGGCTTGTCGTCGGGCAGCAGCGGGCACAGCGCCGCCAGCGTGGCGTCGCGCTCCTCGGCCGGCTCGCCCACGGCCAGCCCGCCCACCGCATAGCCGTCGAAGCCGATGGCCTTGAGGCCTTCGGCCGAGCGCGCCCGCAGCTCCGGCCAGGTGCCGCCCTGCACGATGCCGAACAGCGCCGCGTCGTTGCCTTCATGCGCCCGCTTGCTGCGCTCGGCCCAGCGCAGGCTGAGCTCCATGGATTCGCGCGCCACCGGCTCGGTGGCCGGGTACGGCGTGCACTCGTCGAAAATCATCACGATGTCTGAATCCAGCACGCGCTGGATCTGCATGCTTACTTCGGGCGACAGGAACACCTTGGCGCCGTCGGTGGGCGAAGCGAACGTGACGCCCTCCTCGGTGATCTTGCGGCGCTTGGCCAGCGACCACACCTGGAACCCGCCCGAGTCGGTGAGGATGGGGCCGTTCCAGCCGCAGAACCCGTGCAGGCCGTGGTGCGCCTGTATCACTTCCAGGCCGGGCCGCAGGTACAGGTGGAAGGTATTGCCCAGGATGATCTCCGCCCCGCCCTCGCGCAGCGCTTCAGGCAGCATCGCCTTCACCGTGCCGTAGGTGCCCACCGGCATGAAGGCCGGCGTTTCCACCGTGCCGCGCGGGAAGGTGCGACGGCCGCGGCGGGCTTCGCCGTCCTGACCCAGTTTTTCGAAGCTCATGCGGCTCATGCGGGGTCCTCGGGGTGCAGCAGCATCGCGTCGCCGTAGGAGAAGAAGCGGTAGCGCTCGCGCACCGCATGCTCATACGCCGCCAGGATGCGCTCGCGGCCGGCGAAGGCCGACACCAGCATCATCAGCGTGCTTTCGGGCAGGTGGAAGTTGGTGACCAGCGCGTCCACGGTGCGGATGCGGTAGCCGGGGAAGATGAAGATGCGGGTGTCGCCCGCGAAGGGCTGCACCACGCCGTCGCGCGCGGCCGACTCCAGCGCGCGCACCACCGTGGTGCCCACGGCGACGACGCGGCCGCCGGCAGCGCGGGTACGGGCGATCTGCTGGCACAGCTCGGCGCCCACGTTCAGCCATTCGCTGTGCATCTGGTGGTCGTGCACCGATTCGGTGCGCATGTTCTGGAACGTGCCGGCGCCCACGTGCAGCGTGACGTGGCCGAACTGCACGCCCTTGGCCTGCAGCGCCGCCAGCAGCGCATCGTCGAAGTGCAGCCCGGCGGTGGGCGCCGCCACGGCGCCGGTGTGGCGCGCGAACACGGTCTGGTAGCGGTGCAGGTCGGCTTCCGCGGCCTCGCGCTGGATGTAGGGCGGCAGCGGCATGCGGCCGGCGCGCAGCAGCAGCTTTTCCAGGGGCTCGTCGGTGTCGAAGCGGACGCGGTAGAACTCCCCTTCGCGCCCCAGCACCGTCAGCAGCGTGCCTTCGTCCAGCGTGATGCGACCGCCGGCCTTGGGCGTCTTGCTGGCGCCGATCTGGGCCAGCACTTCGTGCGCGCCGGTGATGCGCTCGAGCAATATCTCGACCCGGCCGCCCGTTTCCTTGGTGCCGTGCAGCCGCGCGGGAATCACGCGGGTGTCGTTGAACACCAGCAGGTCGCCCGCCTGCAGATAGTCCGGCAGGTCGCGCACGATGCGGTCTTCGTACGGCGGCGCCTTCGCCGGCACCACCAGCAGGCGGCTGGAAGAGCGCTCGGCCAGCGGCGCCTGGGCGATCAGCTCGGGCGGCAGGGTGTAATTGAAGTCGGACTTTTTCAAAGTGGGAAGCACGGCGAAGGGCGCGCATTATCCCAGAATCCGCGCGGGCAGGCCCACGCCGCAGTCAGAGCCAGCCTTTGGCCCTCGCCGTCCGGTAGGCCTCGATGCGGTTGGCCGCGCCGGTCTTGCCGATGGCCTCGGACAGATAGTTGCGCACCGTGCCATGGGACAGGTGCAGGCGCTCGGCGATGTCCGCGCTCTTCACGCCCTCGCCGGCCAGGCGCAGCACCTGGCGCTCGCGCTCGGTCAGCGGGTCCGTTTCGCCCCAGGCCGCCACGGCCAGGTGCGGATCGATGGCGCGGCCGCCGGCATGCACCTGCCGCAGGCCGGCCGCCAGCTGTTCCGACGGCGCGTCCTTGAGCAGGTAGCCGCGCACGCCGGCGTCCAGGGCGCGACGCAGGTAGCCGGCGCGGGCGAAGGTGGTGATGATGACCACGCGCGTGGGCAGGCCGGCCTCCTGGACTCGCAGGGCGAGGTCCAGGCCGGTGAGCCCCGGCATCTCGATGTCGGTGACCAGCAGGTCCGGGACCTGCTGCTGCACGGCTTTCCAGGCCGCTTCGCCATCCCCCGCCTCGGCCACCACCTGCAGGTCGGGCTCGAGCCCGAGCAGCGCGGCCAGCGCGCCGCGGACCATGGCCTGGTCCTCGGCCAGCACCAGCCGGATCACGGCGCCGCCTCTTCGATCGCCCGGCGCGGCAAGGTCACCTGCAGCCGGGTGCCGCCGCCCGCCGGGCTGTCGATGTCCAGCAGCCCGCCCACGCCGGCGATGCGCTCGCGCATGCCGGCCAGGCCATTGCCCGGCTGCAGCGCGCCGCCGCGGCCGTCGTCGCTGATCACCAGGCGCAGCTCGCCGGCGTCGTGCAGCAGCTCCACGTCCACCCGGCTGGCCTGGGCGTGGCGCAGCACGTTGGTGGTGGCTTCGCGCAGGGTCATGGCCAGCACCGACTCCAGCGCCGGCGGCAGCGCCACCGGGGCCCGACGCTGGTCCAGGTGCACTTCGGCGGACAGCAGGGCCAGGCGCGTGGCCGCTAGTTCGGCCTGCAGCCCGGTGGCGCGGATGCCCACCACGGCCTCGCGCACCTGGGCCAGCGCCTGGCGCGCCACATTCTCCACTTCGCCGATCTGGCGCTTCGCGGCCTGGGGGTCGGCGTCCACGAGCCGGCCGGCCAGTTCGCTCTTGATGGCCACCAGCGACAGCGTGTGGCCCAGCAGGTCGTGCAGGTCGCGGCCGATGCGCTCGCGCTCAGCCAGCGCGGCCAGGCGGCCCACCTCGTCCTGCGTGAGCCTGAGCTCGGCGTTGCGCCGCGCCCGGGCGCGCGCCAGCACCACGCCGCCCAGCACCAGCCCGCCGATCACCGTGACCATCGCCACGTAACCCACGGCGAACGGCAGCGGCAGGGTGCTGAAGAACAGCGCCGCCGTCAGCACCAGCATGGCCCCGGCGGCCAGCAGCGCATGGCGCAGCGGCAGCACGGTTCCCGCCATCGCGAACGCATAGATCACGAACGTATTGCCGCCGGGATTGACCGTGATGACGGCCAGGCCCAGGGCGGCCACCGCGGGGATGAGCGCGCGCTGGCGCAGGCCGCGCCAGCGGAAAAAGGCGAAGTACATGGGCAGGAACACCAGGGCCGCCACCGCGCTGACCGCCCACGGCCGGACCGGTGACCCGGACCAGAACATCAGCGGCAGGAACAGGAACACCAGATAGACCAGGCCCATCCAGGGCGGGCCCATCATGTCGTCGTATTCGTGGCGCGTGTTCTCGCCCACATGCATCCTGCCTGGCCGGAGCAAGGACATTATCGGAATTCCACCTGGTCGAGGTCGAACGTGAAATCGCCCTGGCCCGACGGCACGGTGATGGCGATGGCGCGCAGGCGCGACGGATCGGCGCCGGGGACGTCGGACAGGCGCACGCGGAACTCTTGCCACCGCGCGTCGGGCGCTACGGAAACGCTGGCCGGGGACGCACCTTCGCCGCCGGAGAACAGCAGCACGGAGAGCGTGCGGCCATCGCCGCGGGCATGGAACACCAGCTCGCCCAGACCGCTGGCGTCCAGGGGCGACATGCCGCCTTCGCCCAGGCCCAGGAACGCCCCCGCCCAGACGGTGCCACCGCCGCCCTGCAGCCGCCCGCGCACCTGCAGGGCACCGGCGCTGCCCTGCGCGCCGCCTTCGATGCGCGCCAACGCGGCGTCTGACTGCCCGCCGATCATGCGGTCGGTGGTGGCGATCCACTGGCCGCCCAAGCGGCTGCCCAGCCCGCCGGCATCGAAGTGGCTGACGATGCCCGCCGCGAGGGCAGGCACCACTTCGGTGGCAACGCGACGGTCCACTTCGCGACCGTTCTTCCAGACGGTGACGATGGCGAGGGTCTGGCCCAAGTCCGTGGAGGGATCCCCTTCCACCAGCAGCAGGTCGGCGCGCTGGCCGGGTGCGATCCGGCCGCGGTCGCGCAGGCCGAACGCATCGGCAGGCACCGACGTGGCCGCAGCCAGCGCCTGCGCCGGCGACAGGCCCGCCTTCGCCAGCCAGGCCATTTCCTCATGCAGCGACACGCCGTGGGCGGTGTCGGGATTGGGGGCATCGGTGCCCGCCAGGATGGGCACGCCGGCGGCGTTCAGGCGCCGCACGCTCTCCATGGCGTTGCGCAGCAGCGCGGGGTTGGCGGCAGCGAATCCAGCCCGGCCGGCGAGCGACTGGCGCTGGTCGCCCGACAGCCATTGCGACACGCGCGGATCCTCCGCCAGCCGGCTGTGTTCCCCTGAAAACCCTGCCACCACGGTCAGCGTCGGCACCACGAAGGCGCCGCGCTCGCGCGCCAGCGCCACGAAGGCCGCGTCGGCCGGCACGTCCTGGAACACGTGCACCAGCCCGTCGGCGCCGTCGCGCAGCGATTCGCGCGCCGCTTCCTGCGCCGACGCATGCACCACCGCCAGGCGACCGCGGGCGTGGGCCGCGGCCACCAGCGCGGCGGCGGTGGCGGCGTCCAAAGTCGGCAGGTTTTCGCCGTCGCGGTAGACGTGCAGGTCTTCGCGCACGATCTTGATGAAATCGGACCCCTCGGCGATGCGGGCATCCACCCACGCCGGGGCTTCGTCGGCCGAAGCAAGCGTGGGTATCGCCATGCCGAACTGCGTGCCGTGGCCGCCCGCGGCCGTGGCCAGCGTACCGGCGGACCACAGGTCGGCGCGGTCGGTCGGGTCCGGCGATTCGCGCTGGGTGCGCGCGGAGCCCAGCGTCACCGGGTCGCTGAACATGTCCAGCATCGTGGTCACGCCGAACCGAAGCGCATCGCGACGCGCCGCGTCCCAGGTGTGCACATGGGCGTCCACCAGGCCGGGCAGCAGCGTGCGGCCGGCACCCTCCACCACCGCGACGCCTTTGGCCAGCGGGATCGACTCACCCACCGCCACGATGCGGCCGTCGCGCACATGCACCGATTGGCGGTCGTGGAAGCGTTCGCCGTCGAACAGGCGCACGTCGCGCACCACGAACTCGCGTGCGGACGCCTTGGGCGCGGGCGCCGCGGGCGGCGCCGCGGGATCGGGCATCGCCACCAGCGCCAGCACCAGCACGCCCACCGCCACCGCCAGCACAGCCTGCAGTCGGTTCATGGCTCAGGCCTTTCGCAGCCGCAGGGCGGCCAGGGTCAGGAACACCACCGTGGTCGCCACCAGCACCAGCGCGTGGTGGGCGTAACGCACGTCCGGCACCTGGCCGACCACGCCCAGCGCCATCTGCGCCAGATGCCAGGACGGCCAGATGACGGCCAGCTTCTGCAGCACCGCAGGGAAGGCAAACAGCGGCATCCACAGGCCCGACAGCACCGCCATCGGCAGGTACACCAGGTTCACCACCGCCACCGCCGCGTCTCCCTTCACCAGGGTGCCGATCCACAGGCCCATTGCGCAGAACGGCATCGTGCCCAGCAGCAGGGTTGCCACCAGCAGCCCCCAGGTCAGCGCATCGATGCGGACCCCGCCGAAACCCACCGCGGCGATCGTCAGCAGGCACACCACGGCCAGCCCGAACACCAGGCTCATGGCGATCTTGGCGATGAAGTAGACGAACGTCGGCATGGGCGACACGCGCTTGAGCTCCAGCCAGCCCTTCTCGCGTTCGATCGCCAGGCCCACGCCGAAGCCGAACAGCGCCGGCCCGATCACGCCGAACACGCCGTAGGTCGCCAACAGGTAGGCCGACTTCTGGTAACCGCCCCACTGTCCGGGCAGCACCAACGCGAACAGGACGTAGAACACCACCGGGAACGCCAGCGACGGGATGGCGAACGCGGGCGTGCGCAGCACCCGCAGCAGTTCGTACCAGGCCTCGAGTGACTGGATGCGCAGCAGCGACGGGGACGGTGCGGCGGGCAGCGGCTGGGACGGGTTCATGCGGCGGTCTCCACGGGGCAGGACGGCGCGGGCGCGCGTCCGGCGGTCAGGGTGAGGAAGGCTTCTTCCAGGCTGAGCGGGCGCACTTCCAGGTCGCGCAGGCCATCATCCGCGGCCAGCCAATGGCGCAGCAGGGCTTCGGCGTCGCGCGTGAGCACGTCGGTGATCCCGCTCTCCACCGACAGCGAAACCACGCCGGGCCATCGCTGCATCGCGGCCGGCGCCAGCGCGGTGCGCGCGCGCACCCGCTTGCCGTCGGCGCGCGACTTGATGCCGGCCGGCGTGTCCTGCGCCAGCACGCGGCCGCCGGCCATCAGCACGATGCGATCGGCCAGGGCGTCGGCCTCCTCCAGGTAATGCGTGGTCAGCACGATGCCCGCGCCCTCGTCGCGGAGCTGGCGCAGCACGGCCCAGAAGTTGCGGCGCGCCTCGACGTCCAGGCCCACGGTGGGCTCGTCCACGAACAGCAGCGGCGGTCGTCCGCAGATGGCCAGCGCAAACTCCACGCGGCGCTTCTGGCCGCCCGACAGCGCGCCGTAGGGGCGCTTGGCCAGGTCGGCCAGGCCCGCCAGCGCCAGGGTTTCGGCGACCGGCCGAGGCGACGGGTAGTAGCTTGAGAAAAGCTTCACGTGCTCGGCCACGCGCAGGGTGTCGGGCAGGTCGCCGTCCTGCAGCATCACGCCGATGCCCCGGCGGGCGGCGGGCTCGCGCGGGTCACGGCCGAACAGCTGCACGCGGCCGCCGTCGGGGCTGAGCCGGCCGGTCAGCAGGCCCAGCGCCGTGCTTTTCCCGGCGCCGTTGGCGCCCAGCACGGCCAGCACCTCGCCGTCCCGGACTTCCAGGTCCACCGCGTCCAGCGCCAGGACGGGGCCATAGCGCTTGGTGGCCGACGTGAGCGTGGCGAGGGTGTGCGTTGCGGATGAAACAATGGTCATGGCGGATCCTCCCGGTTCGCCGCCAGTGTCGAATTCGTGCTGCCCCGCGGTCAGTGGGGCTGGTCAGCAATCGCACCTGACAGCTGTCACCCCGCACGGCCCGATTCAAACGCCCGGGGGTTACGTGGCCCCGCCCCGGGTGGTAATATCCACGCCAAGTAGTTGATTTAAAAAGCAAGAGATGCGGCGTGAGGACCCTCCTCGCGTTTTGTTTTTGGGCCCGGAGAGCGCCATGAACCTGATCGACATCCTCAAGCCCCTGCGCAGCCACGGCGGCACCGTGCGCACCGCCGGCCTCGACGACGCCAGCGTGCTGCGCCTGGCCGACCGCTTCCCGGAGCTGGTCGCTGCCGCGCACGCCGCCGTCGAGCAGTACACCGCCATCCGCAGCGAATTCGTCGACCTGCTGGAGATGGACGAACAGGCCCAGATTGAAGCGGTGCAGGCTGGCTTCGTGAACTTCTATTCCGAAGACGCGGTGAACCCTTACGTAGCCCTGGCCGCGCGCGGCCCGTGGGTGGTGACGCTCAAGGGCGCCGTGGTCCACGATTCGGGCGGCTACGGCATGCTCGGCTTCGGCCACACGCCGCAGGCGGTGCTCGACACCATCGCCAGGCCGCAGGTGATGGCCAACGTCATGACGCCCTCGCTGTCGCAGCTGCGCGTGGTGCGCGCGCTGCGCAGCGAAATCGGCCACAGCATCGGCGGCTGTCCCTTCGCGCGCTTCCTGTGCCTGAATTCGGGCTCGGAGTCGGTGTCGCTGGCTGGCCGCATCGCCGACGTGAACACCAAGATCCACACCGATCCGGGCGGCAGGCACGCCGGCAAGCGCGTCAAGCGCATCGCCGTGAAGGGCGCCTTCCATGGCCGCACCGAGCTGCCGGCGCTGTACTCGGATTCTTCGCGCAAGGCCTACCTGCAGCACCTGGCCAGCTACAAGCACCACACCGAGCAGCTGATCACCATCGAGCCCTACTCCATCGAAGGCCTGCGCCAGGCCTTCGCCGACGCCGAGGCCAACGGATGGTATTTCGAAGCCATGTTCATCGAGCCGGTGATGGGCGAAGGCGACCCGGGCCGCTCGGTGCCGCCGTCGTTCTACGCGCTGGCCCGCGAACTGACCCGCCAGCACGGCAGCCTGCTGCTGCTGGATTCGATCCAGGCCGGCCTGCGGGCGCACGGCGTGCTCTCGATCG
>NZ_JAIBFH010000360.1 GCF_019459675.1 Arenimonas sp. | reverse complement strand
CGCCCCGCGCCCCGCCCGGGCACCCCGGGGGGGGGGGGCGCGGGGGGGGGGGGGGGCCGCCGCCTGCGGCGCCGGGGCGGCCCCGGCGATGAGAAGGGCGCTGGCAATGGCGCGCGAAAGCCCGGTGGCGAGCAGATTCTTTTTCATGACCGCGGTGTTCCCCTGGAGTTGACCAGAGGCTTTCTACGCGCTCAGCGTGGACAAATTATGACGGCGCGGTACTGTCACAGGAACGACGCCAAAGGGCGATATAAACGTCACGCCCTTTCCACCCGCCACCACGGAGCCAACGATGCGCCCGACGTCCCTCGCCCTTTGCCTGATCCCGCTGCTGCTGGCCGGCTGCGCCAGCACGCCCGACCGCGAGCCCGACGAGGTGGAGGGAGCCGACCCGCTGCTGAGCGCTTCGGGCGAAGCGCACGTCACCGTGGCCGAGGCGTTTGTCAGCGCGCTCACGCCCAAGGACAACATTGACTCGCCCGCGGCCTGGCGCGCCCCCGACGGCAAGACCTGGCTGTTCGCCACCGCCAAGGAAGGCAAGGGCCTGGTGGTGTACGACGGCGACACGGGTGCCACCCTGCGCACCGTGGGCACGGAGGGCAGCCGCCCCGGGCAGTTCAAGCGGCCCAACGGCGTGGCCGTCAGCGGTGACCATCTGTTCGTGGTGGAGCGCGACAATCGCCGCGTGCAGGTCCTGTGGCTGCCGTCGCTGGCCACCGTGGCCACGTTCGGCGAGGCCGAGCTCAAGCAGCCTTACGGCCTGTTCATCCGCGAACACGCCTCGGGCGAGCTCGAAGTGCTGGTCACCGACGCCTACATGATCGGCGAAGACGCCAACGGCGACGACATTCCGCCGCCGCTGGCGCAGCTTGACCGCCGCGTGCAGCGCTACCTGGTGCGCGCCGACGAAGGCGCCGTGTCGGCGATCAGCAGCGGTGCGTTCGGCGACACTACGGCGCAGGGCGCCATCCGCGTGCCTGAGTCGATCTGGGGCGACGTTGCCAACGACCGCCTGCTGATTGCCGAGGAAGACGTCGCCACCGGCACCGGCTATCGCGAATACTCCATGGCCGGCGATTTCCGCGGCAAGTCCCTGGGCGTGGGCCGCTTCAAGGCGCAGGCCGAGGGCGTCACGCTCTGGTCCTGCCCGGACGGCAGCGGCTATTGGCTCGCCACCGACCAGTTCAAGGACCTGAGCCTGTTCCATGTCTTCGACCGCCAGACGCTCGAGCACGTCGGTGCGTTCGCAGGCAAGGCCGTGGCCAACACCGACGGCGTCTGGCTGCAGCAGTCGGGCACCCAGCGCTTCCCGCAGGGCGTTTTCTACGCCGTGCACGACGACATGGCGGTAGGCGCCTTCGACTGGAGCGACATCGCCGCGGCCCTGAATCTGCGCAAAACCTGCGAAGGCGCCTGATCCTTACTGCGGCCCCGCCACTCCCGCTCAGCCCAGGACGCGCAGCTGGTCGTCCAGCAGCGCAGCGGCGGTGACCTCGGCGCCGGCGCCGGGCCCTTGGATCTGCAGGGGCCGGTCGCGGTAGCGGGTGCTCCAGATGGCCACGCGGTTGTCGCAGCCGCGGCCGACGGCGATCGGGTCGTCGGGCGCCAACGCTTCCAGACCCAGGCGCGCGCCGGCGGCATCCAGGCGCGCCACGTAGCGCAACACCTTGCCGTCGCGGGCGGTGCGCGCGGCGCGCTCGCCCAGCGGCCCGTCCAGGGCGGCAAGCGCCTGGGCCAGCTGCTGCGCGGAAGCCGACTCGATGGCAGGCGTCAGCAGCGAGTCCACCCGCACCTCCGCGTCTTCCAGCGCATAGCCCGCGGTGCGCGCCAGGATCAGCAGCTTGCGCTTCACATCCTCGCCCGACAGGTCCACGCGCGGATCGGGTTCGGCGTAACCCTGAGCCACCGCCGACAGCACGCGCTGCGAGAACGGCTCACTGCCGTCGTAGCCGTCGAACAGCCAGGCCAGCGTGCCCGACAGCACGCCGACGATGGCGCCGATGCGGTCGCCGCCTGCCCGCAGCTCCCGCACGGCACGCAGCACCGGCAAGCCGGCGCCAACGGTGGCGGCGTCGCCGTAGTGGCGGCCGTCCGTGGCCAGGAGGCGGATCTCATGCTGGCGAAGCAGCGGTCCCCCGAGCCCCAGCTTGTTGGCGCTCACCACGTTCAGACCCTGGCGCAGCCAGCGAGGATGCCACGCCGCCAGTTCAGCGCTTGCGGTGGCGTCCACCGCGATGTCGCCAGGGCGAAACGCATCGGGCAGGGCACCGGAGCCGTCGTGCGCCTCGGCGTCTGGCCATGCCCCGCTGTTCGCCAGTCCCTCGGCATCCAGCCAGCGCTGGCGCGAACTGGCCGCCAGGCACAGCTGCAGCCGCGGATGCTGCAGCGCCTGCAGCCGCTCCAGCAGGGCGCGGCCGACGGTGCCCACGCCCAAGAGGGCCACGCGCCGAACCTGGGGCTGTTGCTCCGGCCGAGGCAGCGGCAGCACGCTCATTTCGCCAACTCGTTGGCGGCGGGTGCGGCCACGTGCAGCGCGCGCTCCAGGGCGGCCGCGATGTCGGCTTCCAGGTCCTCCAGCGCCTCGATGCCCACCGACAGCCGCAGCAGGCCCTCGCCGATGCCCGCCACGCGTCGCGCATCAACCGACATGGCGGCATGCGTCATCGTCGCCGGATGGGCCACCAGGCTTTCCACGCCGCCCAGCGATTCGGCCAGGGTGAAGTGCTCGAGTCCATCCAGGAACGCGCGCACCGCGGGCACGCCGCCCACGAGATCGAGCGAGATCATGGCGCCGAACCCGCGCTGCTGCCGGGCGGCCAGCGCATGGCCCGGATGGGTGGAGAGTCCCGGGTAATGCACGGCCGACAGGGCGGGATGGCGCTGCAGCCGCTCGGCCAGGGCCGAGGCGTTTTCCTGGTGCACGCGCAGCCGGGCGTCCAGCGTGCGCAGCCCGCGCAGGGTCAGGAAGCTGTCGAACGGCGAGCCGGTCAGCCCCAGCGCATTCGCCCACCAGGCCAAGGTTTCATTCAATGCCGCATCGCGCGACACCACCGCGCCGCCCACCACGTCGCTGTGGCCGTTGATGTACTTGGTGGTGGAGTGCAGCACCAGGTCGGCGCCGAACTCGATCGGCGTCTGCAGTGCCGGCGAAAGGAAGGTGTTGTCCACCAGGGCCAGGGCCCCTGCCCGGCGCGAGGCTTCGATCACGTGGCGCAGGTCGGTGATGCGAAGCAGCGGATTGGACGGGGTTTCGATCCAGACCAGCCTGGTCGGCCGCGACAGCGCCTCGGCCAGCGCGATCGGGTCGGCCAGGTTGGCCAGCACCAGTTCGAAGCGGCCCTTTCGCGCCAGCGCGTCAAACAGCCGCCAGCTGCCGCCGTAGCAGTCGTGCGTCACCACCAGGCGGTCGCCCGGCTGCAGCAGGGCCTCCAGCACCAGGGTGATGGCCGCCATGCCGGTGGCGGTGACCACGGCACCGGCGCCACCCTCGAGTTCGGCCAGGGCGTCGGCCAGCTGGTCGCGGGTGGGATTGCCGCTGCGCGTGTAGTCGTACTTCCGCTTCTGGCCGAAGCCGGCGAAGCTGAAGTTGCTCGACAGCACCAGCGGCGGCGTGACGGCGCCGAAAGCCGCGTCGGCGTCAATGCCGGCGCGCACGGCGGCGGTGGCTGGACAGCGCGTGCTCATGCCGCACCTCCCGTGCACGCCGCCAGGGCATCGCGAAGCAGCGCATCCACGGCGGCTTCTTCCTTCAGGAACGCGTCGTGGCCGAAGCGCGAGCGCAGCACGCAAAGCCGCGACCCGCCGCCCAGCGATTCCACCAGCGCCTGCAGGTCCGACAGCGGCACCAGCCGGTCTTCCTGGATGGCGACGACGGTGGTGGGCACGCGCACGTCGGCCGGGTCCACGCAGTGCAGGTCGATGGATTCCGACAGGCGCAGGAAGGCGGTGCTGGTCCAACGCGCCGCATAGCGGCGGCCGCAGCTTTCCAGGTAATCCTCGGCGGCACAGCGGGCCACGCCGTCGTCAATCACCGCCGGCGAGTCGAAGCGCTCGGCGAACTCCTCCGGCGTGCGGTAGCTCAGCATCGCCCACTGGCGCGCGAGGGCCAGGCCCTGGCTGACAGCGCCTTCGCTGCGGCCCAGCGCCACGCATTGGCGCTGCAGCGCGCGCCACGCACTGGCATACGGATGCGGGCGGTGTGCGCCGGATATCGCCACCAGGCGATCGAGCCTCGCGCCGTGGCGGGCGGCGAATTGAAGCCCGACCATCGCGCCGTAGGACGCCCCGACGAAGGCCGCCACGCGATCCACGCCGAGGCGATCGAGCACCCGCGCGATCACGTCCGCCTGGTCGGCGCTGTCGATCGGGGCGTCCAGGCCCCCATCTGCGCCCAGCCAGTCAATGGCCAGCACGCGCAGCCGGGCGGTGTCGATGGCGCGGCCCGGCCCCACCTGGGCTTCCCACCAGCCCGGCTCGGCGTCGCCCGGTCCAGCGGCAACGTGCCGATTGGCCGAAATGCCGCCCGCGACCACGACGAGCGGCGCGTCGGCCGGACCCAACCACTCCCCGCGCACCACCACGCTGCGGTGGCCGGCATGCCGCAGCGGCAGCTGCAGGTCCAGCACGAAGCGACGCGCCGGCCGGGCCGGCATCGATGCGCCGGCGTCGTAGGCGCAGGCGTCGGCTGCGGCGGCAGCAAGGGCTTCATGGGCGGGGGAAGGGGTGAGGCTCATCGCACGGCTCCTGGTGGGCGTTGGGCCCAGCGAGGTTCCTGCGGTCAAAAGCCGGCGTCGGATGCCCCCGATGTTCCGGGGAGCGATACGACCCATCTCTCGGCGGACTTTCGTCCCCGCAGGAATTGGCACCTTCATGCCGGATTGCTCCTGCATGGGTTGCCCCGGCTTCTTCGGGCCTATCCCCTCAGCCGGTCTCGATGGGTGTTGCGGGATCGAGATTGCAGCGGTTTCCGACGGTTGTCAATCCCTTCATGCGGATGAAGCGATGGATCGCCGGCCCGGTACCGCCTCGGCCGCGTGCGGCTGCGGCATAATGCCGACCCATGACACCCCCTACCCTGCGTTTCCTCGCCCTGCCCCTGGTCGTGCTGCTGGTCGCCTGCACCGGCCCCGCCACCCGCCCCGACAGTTCCTCGGCCCCGCTGCCCGAAGCGCGCGAGAACGTCCCGGCCATCTCGGTGGCCGAGGCGTTCATGACCTCGCCCTTGCCCGAGCATGAAATCGACTCCGTGGCCGCCTGGAATGCACCGGCCGGAGGCACCTGGCTGATCGCCACCGGCAAGGAAAGCAACCAATTGGTGGTTTACGACGGCAACACCGGCGCACTGCTGCGCACCGTGGGCGGCCCCGGCGAAAGCCCCGGCCAGTTCAACCGCCCCAATGGCGTTGCGGTCTACGCCGACCTGGTGTTCGTGGTGGAGCGCGACAACCAGCGCGTGCAGGTGCTGCGGCTGCCTGATTTCCAGCCGGTGGCGGTGTTCGGCCAGGGCGAACTGCTCAACCCCTACGGCCTGTGGCTGCATGAAACCGCGCCGGGCGAACTCGAGCTGATGGTCACGGACAGCTTCATGGCCGACTTCCGCACCGAGCTCGTGCCGCCCATGGACCAGCTCGACCAGCGGGTGAAGCGCTACCGCGTCAGGATCGACGGCGAGTCCCCCCGGGCGCAACTGCTGGGCCAGTTCGGCGACACCACCCCGGCAGGCGCGCTGCGCATGGTCGAATCCATCGCCGGCGACCCGCTGCACGACCGCCTGCTGATTGCCGAGGAAGACACACGGGTGGGCACCACCCTGCGCGAATACCGCATGGACGGCACCTACACCGGCCGCGACCTGCCGCCCGACCGCTTCCAGGCCCAGGCCGAGGGCGTGGCGCTGTGGGCCTGCCAGGACGGCAGCGGCTACTGGATCACGGCCGACCAGTCCGCCGACCGCACGGTCTTCCACCTGTTCGACCGGGTGACGCTGGACTTCCGCGGCAGCTTCAAGGGCAACCAGGTGGCGCTGACCGACGGCATATCGCTGCACTCGGTGGCTACGCGGCGCTTCCCCGAGGGCGTGCTTTACGCCGCCCACGATGACCGCGGCGTAGGCGCCTTCGACTGGCGCGACATCGCCACCGCCCTGGACCTGCGCCAGAACTGCGGCGCCCACTGACATGTCCGATTACCTCAAGCAGACGCGGCGACGCCGCACCTTCGCCATCATTTCCCACCCCGACGCCGGCAAGACCACGCTGACCGAGAAGCTGCTGCTGTTCGGCGGCGCGATCCAGATGGCCGGCTCGGTGAAGGGCCGCAAGGCCGCGCGCCACGCCACGTCCGACTGGATGGCGCTGGAAAAGGAGCGCGGCATCTCGGTGACCTCGTCGGTGATGCAGTTCCCGTACGAGGACTGCATCATCAACCTGCTCGACACCCCGGGCCACGCCGACTTCGGCGAAGACACCTATCGCGTGCTGACGGCGGTGGACTCGGCGCTGATGGTGATTGACGTGGCCAAGGGCGTCGAGGAGCGCACCATCAAGCTGATGGAGGTCTGCCGCCTGCGCGACACGCCGATCATGGGCTTCATCAACAAGCTCGACCGCGAGGGCAAGGAGCCGATCGAGCTGCTGGATGAAATCGAGAGCGTGCTGGGCATCCAGTGCGCACCCATCACCTGGCCGATCGGCATGGGCCAGCGCCTGCGCGGCGTGGTGCACCTGGTCAGCGGCGAAGTGCACATCTACGAACAGGGCCGCAACTTCACCCGCCAGGACTCCACCATCTTCCCGTCCATCGACGCCCCCGGCCTGGCCGAGCGCATCGGCGTGCAGATGCTGGCCGACCTGAAGGACGAGCTCGAACTGGTGCAGGGCGCGTCGCATTCCTTCGACAAGCAAGCCTACCTGGCCGGCAGGCAGACCCCGGTATTCTTCGGTTCGGCCGTGAACAACTTCGGCGTGCAGCCGCTGCTGGACTTCTTCGTCGAACATGCGCCCGGCCCGCAGGCCCGCGGCACCACCACCCGCGTGGTGGCACCGGAAGAGGAAACCTTCACCGGCTTCGTGTTCAAGATCCAGGCCAACATGGACCCGCAGCACCGCGACCGCGTGGCCTTCCTGCGCGTGTGCTCGGGCAAGTACGAGGGCGGCATGAAGGCCTACCACGTGCGCCTGGGCAAGGAGGTCAAGCTGGCCAACGCGCTGACCTTCATGGCCAGCGACCGCGAGATCGTCGAGACGGCCTACCCCGGGGACGTGATCGGCCTGCACAACCACGGCACCATTTCCATCGGCGACACCTTCACATCGGGCGAAGTGCTGGGCTTCACCGGCATCCCCAACTTCGCGCCTGAACTGTTCCGGCGCGCCCGCCTGCGCGACCCGCTCAAGCTCAAGCAGCTGCAGAAGGGCCTGGCCCAGCTATCCGAGGAAGGCGCCACCCAGTTCTTCCGGCCGCTGATGAGCAACGACCTGATCCTGGGCGCGGTGGGCACGCTGCAGTTCGACGTGGTGGCCTACCGGCTGAAGGACGAATACAGCGTGGACGCCAGCTTCGAACCGATCACCGTGTCCACAGCGCGCTGGATCAAGGGCGGCACGCCCGCCAAGCTGGAAGAGTTCCGCGAAAAGGCGGCGATGAACCTCGCGCTCGACGGTGCCGGCCAGCTGGTCTACCTGGCCCCCACGCGCGTGAACCTGCAGCTGACCCAGGAGCGCTGGCCGGACCTGGAGTTCGCCGCCACCCGCGAACACGCCCAGACCCTGGCCCTGGAATAGCCCCGGTGCGCAAAAGGAACCACGACATGCGTCTCAGCGCGTTCATCGCCACTGCACTGCTGCTGTCCGCCCCGCTGCTTGCGGCGGAGCCACCTCCGGCGGAGGGTGAGATCCTGTTCATTGGAGCCGATGAATCCACGCCCGTCAGCGAGGTGGCGCTTGTGTACTTCAACCAGGCGGACAACGAAGGCGTCAGGACCCGACTCGGCGGAATCACGCCCTACGTGGACGGCAAGCCCGCGCGAAAGAAGGCCGTGGGGGTCGTGAAACACGGCATGGCCGTCGTCAGGGCGGGCCGCTACGAGCTGCGTGGCTACTGTGTCACCAGTCTGCGCGACTCCGGGCGGTCCGCCGTGGTGGACGTGGAAGGAGGCAAGCGATACCACCTCCAGTGTACTGGCCGGACGCCGCGCACCGTGGCGCTGGTCGCGACGGAGCTGGGCGCGCCCCGTTAACCGGCCGGTTGCGGCTTTGGCAGGCCCTGCGAGGCAGCCCCCCCCTTAGGTGCGCCAACGCACTCCGCCCGCACGTAAACGGATGTAGAATCCGGCCGTGGCGCCAGCACGCTGGTCCGTCACCCAGCCGTCCAACGGCCAAACATTCATAAACAGGGGTTTATCCGAATGCACCATACGAACGCATCAAGCCCGGCTCGCCGGCTTGCCACAGGCGCCTTCATGTCGCTGTCCGCCTGGCTGATGATCGCCGGCACCGCCGTCGCCCAGCCCGCCTACGCCCCTGTGGGCGTCCAGCAAAACATCCCGGAAGCCACCGCCACCGGTGGCGGCTGGACCACCTGCTACAGCAACAACTTCTCGGGCACCCCGGCCACGCCGGTGGCCGACATCCTGGCCGCCTGCACCGACGACCGGATCATGTTGGCCTGCCGCCCGGTCGGCAACCCCAACTTCACGCTGCTGGCCCAGGCGGAACGTACCGCGGTCTTCCTCGACACCGGCAACCCCACCACCAATCCCGGCGGCTTCAATATTCCGACCGTCGCCAACGGCGTGGGCTGGTACTTCAACGACAGCTGGTCGTACGGCTTCGCCCCGGCTGGCGAACCGATCAGCCGCAACAGCTGCGACATCGGTGTCGGGACCGTTGAGAACCTGCGCATGTGCGTCCACACCGAGGCGACCACCGTCGCCAATTACGGCGGATACCGCTGCGGCACGACCACCCTCAACGGGAACGCCACTTGGGAACACGTGATCCTGCAGGCGCCCAACTCGCCGCCGGGCGTCACGCTCACCGTCCCGGGCAGCAACAGCCCCGTGCCGGTGGCCGAAGAGCTGATCCTGCCGCCCGAGCGCACCCTCGCCAACCCGGCGGGCCGCCTCAACCTGCTGACCGAAGTCGGCTATGCCTTCTCCTCGGGTGAAGTGCGCTACGCCCGCCTGCACTGCCCGGGCGCCGAGTTCACCACCGCCTCGGTGATCGACTTCACGGGCGATCCGTCCAACACCATCGGCTCGGTCAACGGCCTGGGTTCGGACGCGATCTTCTTCTCGATCACGGCCGGCGCCACGCCGGTCATCGCCACCGACGGCTTCACCGTGGACGGCACCCGCACCGTGGGCAGCCAGGCCGACGTGGACTGCACCTACGGCCTGTACGACTTCCCGTCGCAGGCCCAGGCCGGCGGCCCGACCGGTCGCGTTGCCGCTTCCTCCGGTGCCTACCTGCGCTTCAACCCCAGCTATGCGCTGGTGGTGGATTCGCAGGCCGGCGCGGTTGCCGACGTCGAGTCCGACGACCCGGCCTACAGCCAGTTCGTGGTGGCGGCGCCGACCTCCAGCACCGACCGGGCCCAGATTGGTGGCTTCAGCTACGGCACCGTGCAGGCCGTGCTGGGCGACGAACAGCCGATCACCCTGGACGGCCTGGCCGTCGAATTGGCTGACCTGACGGGTGCGAACACCGCGCTCCGGTTTGCCGGCGACTTCGACAGCGCCGGCGACGTGTTCTTCAGCCCGAACGCCAACTGCGCCGTCAACATCCAGTCGGCCAACGCCTTCGACGACACCGGCGCCACCTTCGTGATCGGCGCTGCCGCCAAGCTCGACCACTTCCTGTGCTTCGAAGTCAGCGGTGACCCGATCCCGGTCAGCGACTACACCGTGGCCCTGGCCCCGGTGTCGGCCGCCCCGGCGGTCTACGCCGTCACGCCGCGCGGTCCGCTGGCGCTGGGTGCCATCACCCGCAACGGCGCCGAGCTGCAGGCCCCGCTGGCGCAGGTGCCCAACGGCTACCTGAGCCGCATGGTGCTGACCAACACCGGCTCGCAGGCCCGTGAGTACGTGATCGAAGTGCTGGGTGAAACCGGCAACGTCATTTCCACCGCCAACCTCACCGGCACCGTTGCCGCCGGCAAGACCCTGGTGGTGGACCTGAACTCGGTGCTGACCGGCTTCACCGCGGCCCCGCGCGCCACGCTCAACGTGACCGTGTCGGGCCCGAACAAGCAGATCCAGGGCCTGTACCAGATCGTCAACCCGGAATCGGGCACGGTCAGCAACCACGTGATGGTCCGCCCCGGCACCAACTGATCCACGCCGCGGCATGCAAAAAGAAAGGCCCGCTTCGGCGGGCCTTTTTCTTTGGGGATCCATCCACTGCATTGGCGGCGGAAGTTAGCCTGACCCCGCTCCTGGTGAGTGCGGGGGTTTGGGTTGCGGACTCGAGCCGGCGGCCTCACGCTCGGCGCATGACCGAGTACGAACACGACCACGAATCCCCGCGCGAAGAGCGCGCCAACGCCATCACCCACGGGATAGGTGCGCTGGCATCACTGGTGGGCGGCAGCGTGCTGGTGACGCTGGCCGCGGCCTACGGCAACGGATGGCAGCTGGGCAGCGCGATCGTCTTCAGCATCACCCTGGTGCTGCTGTACCTGGCGTCCACGCTTTACCACCTCAGCCACGACCGCGTGACCAAGGGCCGGCTGAAGGTGTTCGACCACTGCGCCATCTTCCTGCTGATTGCCGGCACCTACACCCCGTTCACCCTGGTGGGCCTGCGCGAGGACGGCGGCTGGTGGCTGTTCGCGGCCACGTGGACGCTGGCGGTGGCGGGGGTGGTGTTCAAGCTGTTCTTCACCGGCCGCTTCAAGGGCGTGTCCACCCTGATCTATATCGGCATGGGCTGGATGGCGGTGATTGCGATCAAACCGTTCCTGCGCCAGATCCCGCCTGAAACGCTGGGCTGGCTTCTGGGCGGCGGGCTGGCGTACACGCTGGGCACGGTGTTCTACATGAGCAAACGCATCCCGTTCGCACATGCGATATGGCACGGATTCGTCCTGCTGGGCAGTGCCTGCCACTTCGTGGCGGTAACGCACCAGGTGGTGCTGGCCTGACGGCCGGGCCGTGCAGGTTCAGCTGGCGATGTATTGCTGCAGCTGGGCAATCTCGTGCTGCTGGTCCTCGATGACCGCCTTCACCAGGTCGCCGATGGAAATCAGGCCCAACAGCTGGCCATCCTCTACCACCGGCAGGTGGCGTATCTTGCGGTCGGTCATCACCGCCATGCAGGTCTGCACCGTGTCGGTGGGCCCGACGGTAACCACCGGGCTGGACATGATCTGCGCTACCGGCGTGTCGCTGGAAGACCGGCCCTGCAGGATGACCTTGCGGGCGTAGTCGCGCTCGGTGGCGATGCCCAGCAGTTCACCGCCCTGCACCACCAGCACCGAGCCGATGTGGTGCTCGGCCATCAGGCGGATCACCTCAAGCACCGGCGCTTCCTTGGGCACCGCGACGATGCGCGCACCCTTCGCTTCGAGGATCTGGTTCACGTTGCGCATCGGTTGGCCCTCCGTCGAACTCGCTTTGATCATAGCCCCGTCGCGGGACCAGCGGGAGGGGACCGGGCCGGTCAGCCCGGAGCGTGCGGGCCCACGGCCTCGCTGACCACGTAAAGCGGTCGCTGCTTGGCTTCCACGTACAGGCGACCCAGGTATTCACCGATGATGCCCAGCGCCACCAGCTGGATGCCGCCCAGGAAAAGCACCACCGTCATCAGCGACGGCCAGCCCTGCACCGGGTCGCCCCACAGCACGGTGCGGGCGATGATCCACAGACCCCAGCCGAACGCGACCAGGGCCGTCAGCACCCCCACGTAGGTGGCCAGCCGCAGCGGCACCGTGGAAAAGCTGGTGATGCCCTCCAGCGCCAGGTTCCACAGCCGCCAGTAATTGAACTTGCTGTCGCCGGCCATGCGCGCTTCGCGTTCGTAGGGCAGCGACACCTGGCGGAACCCCACCCAGGTGAAAAGACCCTTCATGAAGCGCTGCCGCTCACGCAGCTGGCGCAGCGCGTCCAGCACGCGGGACGACATCAGGCGGAAATCGCCGGTGTCACGCGGGATGTCGGTTTGGGACAGCCAGCGCATCACCCGGTAGAAACCCGCGGCGGTGAACCGCTTGAACCACGTTTCGCCGTCCCGGCGCGACCGCGTGCCGTAGACCACGTCGAAGCCCTCGCGCCATTTCGCCACGAACGCCGGGATCAGCTCCGGCGGGTCCTGTCCATCGGCATCGAGCACCATCGCCGCGTCGGTGTGCACCTGGTCCAGGCCGGCAGTGAGCGCCAGCTCCTTGCCGAAGTTGCGGGCCAGCCGCAGCAGCGACACCCGCGGATCGGCGGCGGCGATGTCGCGCAGCACGGCCCAGGTGCCGTCGCGGCTGCCGTCGTCGACGTACAGCACGCGGCAGTCCAGGCCCAGGCCGTCAAGCACGCGGGAAAGCCGCGGGTGCAGGACCGGCAGCGCCGACTGCTCGTTGAAAGCGGCGATGACGATGGTGAGCGAAGAGGTGTCGGCCATGCCCAATCTTAGCCGCAGCCCGGCGCGGTGTACCATTTGCCCATGCCAAGACTCCTTTTCGTGTGCGTCGAGAACGCCAACCGCAGCCAGATGGCCGAGGGCTTTGCCCGCTTCCATGGCGGCTACCAGGTGGAGGCCATCAGCGCCGGCTCCCGCCCCGTGGGCCAGGTCAGCCCGCGCGCCATCGAAGCGATGGCCGAACTGGGCATCGACATCAGCACCCAGGTCTGTCGCTCGCTGGACGAGGTCACCGGCGAGTTCGACGCCGTGGTGACGATGGGCTGCGGCGACGCCTGCCCCCGCATCCCCGCGCGCGTGCGCGAGGACTGGCCCATCAAGGACACCGCCGGCCGTAGCGACGCGTTCTACTTGGACGTTCGCAACGACATCCGCCGCCGCGTCCAGGCGCTGCTGGCGCACCTGCGCTCGCATCGCTGAACCCGGCACCGGCCGGTCGCCGGGCCGTCAGGGCTCGAGGTAGGCCGGGCCGCCGAGATTGCGGACGTTGCGCTGGATCCATGCCGCGCGGCGCTGCACGTAGGGGCCGGGGCTGCGGGCGCTGTATTTCTTCGGGTTGGGCAGCACGGCGGCCAGGCGCGCGCTTTCGGCCGCGGTGAGCGCGCTGGCGGGCTTGCCGAAGAACGCCTGCGCCGCGGCCTCCGCGCCGTAAACGCCGTCGCCGAACTCGGCGATGTTGGCGTACACCTCCAGGATGCGCTGCTTGGACCACATCGTTTCGATCAGCAGCGTGTACCAGGCCTCCAGCCCCTTGCGGAAATAGCCGCCACCGCTCCACAGGAACAGGTTCTTGGCCACCTGCTGGCTGATGGTGCTGCCGCCGCGCACGCGGCCACCGCGGGCGTTGCTGTCGAGCGCCTTGTCGATGGCCTCCAGGTCGAAGCCGCGGTGCACGGGAAACTTCTGGTCTTCGGCCGCCACCAGCGCAATGGGCAGCTGGGCGGAAATCTGGCCGTAGTCGCGCCAGGTGTAGCTCAGTGCAAAGTCCTTCTCGCCCAGGCCGTCCCACTGCCGCCAGACCATGAAGGCGCTGGCGGGCGGGTCGATGAAGCGCAGCGTGGCCACCTGCAGCACCGTCAGGCCCACCAGCACGAACGGCAGCAGCAACAGCCGACGCAGCCAGCGACGCTTTTTCTTCACGGGTAGTCGGCGGTTGAGGGTGTTCATCGCCCAGCAGGATACCCGCCCGCGCCCGGAAACCGGACGCATCCCCGCTGGGGTAAAATCGCGGCATGAAACCCCATCCCGATCGCGACACCCTGACCCGCTTCCTGCTCGAACGCTCCGGCATCCGCGGCGTGGTGGTGCACCTGGACCAGACCTGGACCGAAATCGCCGCCCGCACCGACTACCCGCCGGAAGTGGCGGCGCGCCTGGGGGAAACCTGCGCCGCGGCCGCGCTGTTCACCGGGCACGCCAAGATCGACGGCCGCCTGAGCGTGCAGCTGCGCGGCACCGGCGCCCTGCGCACGCTGTTCGCCGAATGCACGGCGGCGGGCACGCTGCGCGGCATCGCCCACTTCGACCACCCCCTGCCCAGCCCGCTGACCCCGCGGGCCTTCGGCGCGGGCTCGCTGCTGGCCATCACCATCGAGTCCACGCCGCCCGGCGCGCAGGAAACCACGCGCTACCAGGGCCTGGTGGGCCTGGAAGCCGACAGCCTGGCGGAGGCCTTCGAGGCCTATTTCGACCAGTCCGAGCAGTTGCCCACCCGTCTTCTGCTGGCCACGGTGGAGGGCCGCACCGCCGGCGTGATGCTGCAGAAGCTGCCCGGCGCCGAAGGCGACATGGACGGCTGGAACCGCTGCAACGCCCTGTTCGAGACCCTGGGCGGCCAGGAGCTGGCCCAGCTGCCGGTGGAAACCCTGCTGCACCGCCTCATCCACGAGGAGCGGGAGAAGCTGCTCGACCGCCGCCCCCTGGCCTTTGCCTGTTCGTGCTCGCGTGAAAGGGTGGGCGACATGCTGCGTACGCTGGGAGCCGACGAAGCCCAGAGCGCCCTGGTGGACGGCGTGGCCCTGGTGCACTGCGACTTCTGCGGCGAGGGCTACCGGTTTGAAGCTGAACAGATAGCCAGCCTGTTCAGCGTTTCCCCCACCGCGCCGGGCTCCGACCGCCTCCAGTAGCGGCCGGCCTGTCAGCAACGCGGGCCGGGGCGGGTATTGACGGCTGGGCGGAAAGGGTTAAATTATTGTAAAGTGGCGTCGCTGCCCGCCCCGGGGAACCATCCGGACCGGCAAGACTCCAAGTGGGCCAAAGGAAGGATTGAACATGTTGCCGCTGCTGCGCCCCATCGTCGCTGCCCTGCTTGCCGTCGCGGCCCTGCCCGCGCTGGCCCAGGTGCCTGCGCCGCTGGTGCTGCCGGCCGACGACAGCAACACCACCGCGCTGCCCATCATCCGCAACAACCAGATCGAAGGTTTCCTGCTGATCGAATCCGGTGCCGGTACGCCTGCCCGCTCGTCGCTGGACCGTATCCTGGGCCGCCCCTCGGCGCCTGGCGTGGGCGTAGGTGCGGGCATCAACATCCCGCTCGACAGCGGCCGCCGCATCGGTACCAGCCTCAGCCTTGAAAGCAGCCCCACCGTGGGCCTGCTGTGCCAGGGCAACAGCGTTTCGCGCAGCTTCGGCTCGCTGTCGCAGCACTGCATGGTCGCCAACCTGGCGCCCAACCCCGCGCTGCCGCTGGCCTATTCGCGTCCCGGCGTGCGCACCGAAGTCCGGCTGGAAAGCGACCGCTCGGCGCTGTCGGCCAGCCTGGGCCTGAACCGCTTCAACATCGAAACGCCGCTGGCGCTCCCGGGCACCACGCCCGGCGCAGGTCCGTCCGACGTGCTGCTGTCGCTCAACGGCGCCGAATTCGAACAGGAAGACATCGGCCTGCTCGGTGAGCTCAAGGTCGGCGAGTCGGGCTGGGTCAGCATCGGCGGCACCCTGGCGCGCGCTCGCATCGTTCCGGCCAACCAGCTGCCCGGCGGCGTGCGTCCCGAATGGAACACCGGCACGCTGAGCCTAGGCGGCGGCATCGGCAATTTCGGCGGCGAAGTCATCGGCAACGTCATCGATGTCCCCGGCAGCAGCAACAGCTACAGCAACGTGGGGCTGGGCGTGACCTGGCGCGCGCCGTGGAAGGCCCGCCTGAGCGTGGGCGCCGAGAATCTTGCCACCCGCGGCAAGAATCCGTTCTCGACGGCCGACAAGGACGACGACGACTCTTCGCGCGTCCCCTACATCCGCTACGAGCAAGACCTCTAACCCGGTCTTCGTGCGGGCGCGCCAGCCGGGCCCGACCGCCGTCAGTCGAACAGCTTGCCCGGATTGAGTATCCCCCTGGGATCAAGCACGGCGCGAATGCCGCGCATCAAAGCTATCTCCGCCGCCGTACGCGTGCTTTCAAGGTAGTCCTTCTTCACCAGGCCGATGCCGTGTTCGGCCGAAATGCTGCCGCCCACCTGGTGCAGCAGGTCCGCCAGCACGCCGGTGACCTTCGCGCACTGCGCCATGAACTCCTGGTCCGCGACGCCGTCGGGCTGCAGCACGTTGATGTGCAGGTTGCCGTCGCCGATGTGGCCGAACCACACCACCTCGAACTGCGGGTACGCCTCGTCCAGCAGCGCGCGCGCCTGCGCCAGGAAGGTGGGCAGGGCGGCGATGCGCACCGAGATGTCGTTCTTGTAGGGCCGGTAGCGCGCCAGCGCCTCGGTGATGCCCTCGCGCAGGCGCCACAGCTGCGCCGCCTGGGCTTCGCTGGCGGCCTGCACGCCGTCCAGCTCCCAGCCCTGCTCCAGGCAATGCTCGATCG
>NZ_JAIBFH010000314.1 GCF_019459675.1 Arenimonas sp. | reverse complement strand
AAGCCCGGCCGTCGCGCAACGCGGGAAACGGCGCTTACCTGCGCGCGGCTTCCAGCTCCTTGAGCAGGTTCGGCGCCGGGTACACCGACTGCATGATCCACTGCATGTAGCGATGGTCCACCGAGATCATGCGGGTCATGGCCGGGTCGAACACCCAGTTCGAACTGACGCTCTCCCAGTTGCCGTCGAAGGCCAGGCCCACCAGCTCACCCTTGCCGTTGAGCACGGGCGAACCGGAGTTGCCGCCGGTGATGTCCAGGTCGGACAGGAAGTTCACCGGCACCTTGGCCTTCTGCTCGGCGCTCATCGCCGCGATGGCGTCGAGCTGGGCCTTGGGCGCGTCGAACGGCTCCTCACCCGTGGCCTTGGCCACCAGGCCGTCGAGCGAGGTGAACGGGGTGTAGGCCACGCCGTCCTTCGGGCTGTAGCCCATGACGTTGCCGTAGGTGATGCGCAGGCTGAGGTTGGCGTCGGGATACACGCCCTGGCCCTGGCTGCGCTTGTAGTCCTGCACGGCGGCCAGGTAGACCGGGCGGTAGCGGCTGCTTTCACCGGCGCGGGCGCGGGCGGTGTCTTCCAGCGCCAGCAGGGTCGGCTGCAGCGCCACGGCCAGCTTCAGCAGCGGGTCGGTGCTGGCTTCAAAGCCGGCGCGGTCGGTCGTCAGCAGCGCCAGGCGCGCGTCCACCGCACCCAGCTGGGTGGCGGCGTACGTTTCGTCCAGCGCCTTCTGGATGGCGGCGGCGTCGCTGCCGCCCAGCCACGCGTCGATGGCGGCCACGCGCTGGTCGGCCGGCAGCTTCACGTACTCGGCCAGCCAGTAGGCCATCAGCTGCTTTTCCATCTTCGGGTCGTAGCGGCGGTCGAGCTGGCGCGTGTTGCCCTCGATGGCCGGCAGGTCGCGGTCCTGGTAGCCCGAGGCGCGTTCGGCGTTGGGCTTGGCGCGTTCGATGGCCAGGCGGTACAGCCCGCGCACGTTGCCCAGCAGGCCGGTGCCCGACACCTGGTTGATGACGGTGTCGCGCACGCGGGTTTCGCGCGCCTGGGCGGCCAGCGCCACCAGCTTGGCGTGGGCTTCCAGCGCCGGCGCGCCGGCGTCGCCGCGGGTGCGCAGCCAGGCCAGCACGGCGTCTTCTTCGGCGCGCTTGGTGGCGCTGGCGTCGATGCGGCGGAAGCCTTCCAGCTGGCCGTCCCAGTTCTTCATGGTGTTCTGCCAGCCGCGGATGGTGCTGGCGTACTTCACTTCGATCTCGGGGTCGGCCTTGCCGGCGGCGTCGGTGAGGGCCACCAGGTTCTTGAGGTGCTGGCCCACCACCGGGTACTGCCAGTCGGCCACGGCCTGGAACTCATTGAACAGCGCATAGCGGTTGGTGGTGCCCGGGTAGCCGGCCACCATCACGAAATCGCCGGCCTCCAGCGGATCGGTGGCCATGCGCAGGTGGTGCTTGGCCTTGAACGGCACGTTGTCGGGCGAGAACGCCGCCGGCTTGCCGTCCGGGCCGACGTAGGCGCGGTAGAAGGTGAAGTCGCCGGTGTGGCGCGGCCACATCCAGTTGTCGATTTCGCCGCCGTAGTTGCCGATGGCGCCCGGCGGCGCGTACACCAGGCGCACGTCCTTGATTTCGATCTGGCGGAACAGGCGGTATGTCTGGCCGCTGAAGAAGCTGTACACCGTGCAGCGGAAGCCGGGCTCGGATTCGCAGCCGGCAATCAGCGCCTTCTGGGCGTCTTCCAGCGCCTTCTGGCGCGCCAAGCCGTCCTGGTCGGGCGTGGTGGCGGCCAGCATCTGGTCGGTGACGTCGGTGATCTGGTCCATCACGAACACGCGGGCGTTGGGGCCGGCGGAGATTTCCTGGTCACGCGTGGCGGCATTGAAGCCGTCGGTCATCAGGTTGCGCTCGGCCGTGGAGTTGAGCTGGATCGCGCCGTAGGCGCAGTGGTGGTTGGTGACCACCAGGCCATCGGGGGACACCAGCGAAGCCGTGCAGCCGCCCAGCGCCACCACGGCGCCCATCGGGTCGCCGGTCAGGTTGGCCAACTGGGCGGGGTCGAGCTCCAGGCCCGCCTGCTTGAGCGGGCCGGCGATTTCGGGCAACTGCTGCGGAACCCACATGCCTTCCTTGGCCTGGGCGGCAAAGGACAGCGAAAGGGCGGCAGCCAGGACAGCGATACGCATTGCGATACCTCGACGGGACGGAAACCCCAAGCCTACCAGCGCGGGTGCTGGCCGGGGCACGGCCGCGGTATAAGCTTCTGGCATACGACAACGGGGAGCGGACTATGCGTGTGGCGGCGCGGACAGGGATGCTGCTGTTGTCGGCCTGGGGCGGGTTGGCGTGCGCCCAATCGCCGGACGTGGCTTTGGCGAACGGCTGGGACGCGGTTTGCGCCGGCGCCGCGCCGGCTTCGGGGCTGGCCAGCCGATGCGCGGAAATTTTTGCCGGGGGCCCCGGGCGCCCCC
>NZ_JAIBFH010000296.1 GCF_019459675.1 Arenimonas sp. | reverse complement strand
GGGCGGCGTCGCGGCGCGGGCGCGTTAGTAACTCCCACCCCCGGCCCCCGGCTGCCCCGCCTCCGCGCGCCAGCGCCGCCCGCATGAACTCGCGGGTCGGCTCGGCCAGGTCCTCGTGGTCGAGCGCGAACTGCATGGTCGCCTCGATCAGACCAATGCGGCTGCCGCAGTCGAAGCGACGGCCCTCGAAACGATAGGCCAGCACGCGCTCGCGCTCCATCAGCGCAGCGATGCCGTCGGTGAGCTGGATCTCGCCACCGGCACCCGGACGGGTCTTGGCCAACAGGTCGAAGATGCTGCCGCTGAGCACGTAGCGTCCAACCACCGCGAGGTTGCTGGGCGCCACTTCGGGCTTGGGCTTCTCGACGATGGCGCTGATCTCACCGTGCCGACCCGAGAAATCGCGGGTGGCGACGATGCCATAGCTGGCGGTCTGTTCGCGCGGGACGTCCTGCACGGCGATCACGCTGGCGGACTCGCGCTCGGCCAGTTCGGCCATCTGGCGCAGGGCGCCGTGGCCGGTGTTCCAGATCAGGTCATCGGGCAACAGCACCGCGAAAGGTTCATCGCCGATCACCGGCCGCGCGCACAGCACCGCGTGGCCCAGGCCAAGGGCCTCGGTCTGGGTGACGAACACGGCTCGCACGTTCCGGGGCAACACGTCCCGGATGAGGGCCAGCAGCTCGGACTTGCCGGCCTTTTCGAGCTTCTGTTCCAGCTCGTAGGCTTTGTCGAAGTAGTCGGCAACCGAATGCTTGTAGCGATTGGTGACGAACACCAGCGTGTCGCAGCCGGCCTCGATGGCTTCGTCCACCGCGTATTGGATCAGCGGCTTGTCCACCACCGGCAGCATTTCCTTGGGCACCGTCTTGGTGGCCGGAAGAAAACGCGTGCCGAGGCCGGCGACCGGGAATACCGCTTTCCTGATTCGGAAGCTCATGCAGTTGCACTCTTCAGAAAGGAGAAAGTTCAGGCGGGTATGGGTCGTCACCGCCGTTACCACCCGGATTGTACTCCGGCACGGCGTTACGCAGCAGTGACTCCAGCGCGTCCTGCGCGGACGGATCGGACAAAAGCAGCTGCAGCCGCTGCAGTTTTTCGCGCATTGCGGCCACATCGAACTCGCGCGGCATGGCCTTGAGGATGCGCGGGTGCTGCGTGCGCTGGTAGCGTTCGGCCGGATGGAACAGGATTTCGTGCAGCTTCTCGCCGGGCCGCAGCCCCGTGTAGCTGACCATGATGTCCACGCCGGGCCGCTTGCCGCTGAGGCGGATCATCTGCTCGGCCAACTCGCGGATGGCCACCGGCCGCCCCATGTCCAGCGCAAACACCGAACACGGCTCCCTGCCCAGGCTCAGCGAGCTCAGGATCAACTGGCAGGCCTCGGGGATGGTCATGAAATAGCGCGTCACCTCCGGGTGCGTCACGGTGACCGGGCCACCGGCGGCGATCTGCCTGCGGAACAGCGGAACCACGCTGCCGGCTGAATCGAGCACGTTGCCGAACCGCACGATCGACAGCGCCATGGCGCTGGAATGCAGCTCGGTCTGGCAGGCCAGTTCGGCGAAGCGCTTGCTGGCGCCCAGCACGTTGATCGGGCAAATGGCCTTGTCGGTGGAGATGAACACCAGCTGCCCCACCCCGGCCTGGACGCAGGCGCGGGCCAGCGTGCTGGTGGCGCCGACGTTGTTGCGCAGCGCCTCGCGCACGTGCTCCTCCAGCAGCGGGACCTGTTTGCAGGCCGCGGCATGGAACACGAAGTCCATCCCGTCGGCCAGCGCGATCCGGCAGGCGGTCGGGTCGCCGCAGTCGGCCAGATGCAGGCGCAGCAGCAGCTGGGGGAAATCACGCATGATCTCGGCGGAAATTTCGTGCAGCGGCAGCTCGGCGCGTTCAAACAGCACCAACTCGGCGGCGCCTGCGGCGGCGCACTGGCGCGCCAGCTCCGAGCCGATCGAACCGCCGGCGCCCGTCACCATCACCCGCTTGCCGGCAACGGCGGTGCGCGCCGCGCCGAACTCCACCGGCTCCCGGCCCAGCAGGTCCTCGATGCGCACCTCGCTCAGCTCAAGGCGCTGCGGCTTGCCGGCAAGCACGTCCGACAGCCGGGGCACCGTGCGGAACGGCAGGCCGGTTTCGTCGCAAAGTGAAACCACGCGCTGCATCTCGGCGGCGCTGGCCGACGGCATCGCGATAACGATCAGCCGGGGCGCCGTTTCCTGGGCGATGTAGGGCAAGTCATCAATCGTGCCCAGCACCGGTACGCCCTGAACCTTGGCGCCCCGCAGCGCCGCCTGGTCGTCCAGCAGGCCCACCGGCTGGTAGCGGCCATCGCTGCGCAGCTCCCGCAGCAGCGTTTCGGCGGTGCGGCCGGCGCCAAGCACCAGCACGCGCTGGGAATCGGCGGAATGGCCGGACTGGCGATGGTCCTTCCACAGCCGATACAGCAGGCGCGGAACCCCCAGCATCACCACCAGGGCCACCGGGTAGGGCACCAGCACCCGCCGCGGCACCAGGTCGACCTTGTCGAGCAGGAACAGCACCACCACGATCACCAGCACGCCCAGCAGCGCCGCGCGCACCAGGTTGCCCAGGTCCGGCAGGCTGGCGAAGCGCCACAGGCCGCGATACAGGCCCACCATGCGCAGCACCAGGCCCTGCGCGGTGAGCACGATCGCCAGTTCGAGCCACAGCGAAGGCGCCGGCGGCGCACCCGCCGCACTGGCCAGCCAGCGCAACGCCACCCACACCAGGGCCACCATGGCCAGGTCGTGCAGGGCGATCAGCAGCCGCGGCAGCAGGACCGAAAGGCTGGGGAAAAACTTCATCGAGCAGACTCCCTGTCCAGGCTCATATCCCGCGTTGGCGGCCAGTGCCGGCCACCCCAGGCGTACACCAGCACCGCCGCCAGGCCCACCAGCGCCAGCACGGCGCACTGGATTGGCGTCGAGGCCCCGGCGGTGGCCAAGGCCCAGGCCGCCAGCCCCGACAGCGCCGTCCAGGCGGCGTAACACAGGCCGATGCGCAGATGGCTCCAGCCGTGCAGCACCGCACGCTGGTAAAGGTGCTGGCGATGCGCAAGCCAAACTTTCTCGCGCCGGCGCAGGCGACCGAGCAGGGTAAGCCCGGCATCCGCCATCACGGCCGATGGCAGCAACAGCAGGTACCAGGCCGAGCCCTCGCCCATCGGCTGCGCCATCAACAGCAGCGCGGCCACGCCGTAGCCCAGCGCGAAACTGCCGGCGTCACCCAGGAAGAGCCGGGCCACCGGAACATTGAACGGCAGGAAGCCCAGGCAACCGGCCGCCATCGCCAGGCCAAGCCAGCCGGCCGGACTGGAGGCGCCGGTGACCAGCACGATGGCCGCGCCAACCATCAAGGCCTGGCCGGCAGCCATGCCGTTGCTGCCGTCGATGAAGTTCCAGAAATTGATCAGGACCATCACCAGTGCCCACGCTGCGGCAACCGCCGCGAACGTGCCCAGCAACTCGGGGGCCAGCGGCCACGCGAGCGCCAGGGGCAAGGCGCCCACCGCCTGCAGCCCCAGCTTGGGCAAGGCGCGCAAGGGGCGCAGGTCGTCGATCAGGCCAACGCCGGCGGTGATCACCAGCCCAAGGGCCACCAGCGTGCCGCGCTCGCCCAGCCCCGGCGTCGCCGCCAGCAGCACGGCGGCGATGGCCACGCCGCCGCCGCGGGGAATCGGCGCGTCATGCAGGCGCCGCTCGCCCGGGAGGTCCACCCACTGCCGGCGGATGGCCTGCACGCGCCAGGCACCGGCGATGGCCAGCGCGGCGAGAAATCCCAGCGTCGCAAACAGCCAGGGCGAGACGCTCCAGCCCGGGATCACTCGCTCACCGCGCCGTGGACGGGCTTGATGCTGCCCCATGATTTGCAGCCCGGGCATTGCCAGTGGTGGGCCCGGGCGCTGAAGCCGCAGCGCTGGCAGCGATAGCCCGGCGTGCGCACCACCAGCTGGTCGGTGATCTGCTTGAGCGTCCTGAGCGTGTCCGACGGGTCGCTGCTCAGGTCCTTGAGGCTCAGGTCGATGAAGGCAGCTTCGCCCCGCACCGACGGCCGCTGGTGCAGCTGTCGCGACAGGAAGGCGAGCGCCGCCGCGTGCCCTTCCTCGCGCTCGATCAGGCGGGACAGCGCCAGCACCGGGGAAACGCCCGGGTAGTGTTCGATGGTCTGCATCAGGAAGCCTCGCGCGCGGGCACTGTCGCCCAGCCGCTCGTAGCAGCCCAGCAGGGGTTCGAGGATGTCGGGCAAGAACTCGATGTCCTGGCGCGCCACGCGTTCGAAGGCGCGGATGGCGGCGGCGTCGTTGTTGTCCGCCAGCTCCAGCTGCCCCTCGGCCAGGCCCGCGCGCACGCAGTGGCTGTCGGCGGCGGAGGCCTCGGCCACGTGGTGCCGGGCCCCGGGAATGTCGCCCGACAGGCGGGCATTTTCGGCCAGCTCGCAGTGATACTGCGCCACCAGCTTGCCCATCGGTTCGCCGCTGGCGGCCTCGAACTGGCGCGCATGGTCGATGGCTTTGCCCCAGTCGCGCTCGGCCTGGTAGACCGATATCAGATGCCGCAGCGCCTGCGGCGCCAGCACGCCCATCCGCACCAGGTCGGTGAACAGCGTTTCCGCGCGATCAAGCAGCCCGGCGCGCATGTAGTCCTCGCCCAGCGCCAGCACGGCGCGGGTTTTCTGTTCGTCGCTCAGGCCGGCGCGACCCACCAGGCTCTGGTGCAGGCGGATGGCGCGGTCCACTTCGCCACGGCGGCGGAACAGGTGGCCCAGGGCGAACTGCGTCTCGACGGTGTCCTTGTCGACGGCGGCGATCTGCAGGAACACCTCGATGGCCTTGTCCTGCTGTTCGTTGAGCAGGTAGTTCAGGCCGCGGAAGTAGGTGCTGGACAGGCGGGAAATGCGCGCGCCACCGCGACGCTCACCGCCGCGCCGGCCGGCGATCCACCCGGACCCGGCGGCGATGGGCAGCAGCAGGAAAAGCCACGCCAACTCACTCATGGTGTTCCGGAGCCGCCGGTTCGACGGCCGTCGGGGGACGCCGCAGCTGGCGCCGCAGCGGCCAAACCACGGCCACCGTGAGCGCGCCGCCGGCAAGCAGGGCGCCCGCAAGCACGGCCGCCAGCAAGCTGGTGCCAAGGTTGGCGTGGTCGATGGTCGCCAGGCCCAGGTCGATGCGCACGGGCGTGCGGTTGAGCGCGCCGAAAAGCACGCCGAAGGCGACGAACAAGAGGGCGACGATGGCTTTGATCAGGCGCATCCGCGGAACTTCCAGAAGCCGGTGGCGGCAAGCTTAGCCCAGCCGGGGCGGAAACTCAGGATGTAGGCGATGCCGGGCTGGCGTTGACGCGATCGCGCAACTCCTTGCCGGGCTTGAAATGGGGAACATGCTTTCCGGGCAGGGCCACGGAATCGCCGGTCTTGGGGTTACGACCCAGGCGCGGCGGACGGAAATGCAGGGAAAAACTGCCGAAACCACGGATTTCGATACGCTCGCCCTGGGTCAAGGCGCCACTCATCATCTCGAGCAGGGTCTTGACCGCAAGATCAACGTCGTCAGCCTTCAAATGGGCCTGGCGACGCGACAGCACCTCGATCAGTTCGGACTTCGTCATGTCGTGGCGGGCCCTCGGGCTCGTGGCGGGTTGGAAGTAACGCGGGCCCGGGGGCAGGACCC
>NZ_JAIBFH010000246.1 GCF_019459675.1 Arenimonas sp. | reverse complement strand
GGCCTCGTCCGCCGCGCCGGTGGTGGAAGAGCAGGACGAAGAGTGGGACCGCCTGGCGATCGCCGCTTCCGGCGCCAGCGACGGCGCCTCGGCGCAGCCGATGCCCGTTGACCTGGTCGGCATCGAGTCCGACGGCATGCCCCATGCGGACGCCGATGCGGACGACGGCAGCGCCACGAAGATCGAGTTGGCCAGGGCCTACCTGGACATCGGCGACATCGAAGGTGCCAAGGGCATGCTCGAGGAAGTACTGGCCGAAGCCGGTCCGGCGGGGCGCGCCGAGGCCGCGCAACTGCTGAAGGAAATTGGCTAAGCCCGCGCTGCCCGCCAACGCTGCGGACACGGGGCCGGGGCAACCCGGCCCCGCTGTTTCCAGCGTGCGCTTCGCGCTGGGCATCGAATACGACGGCAGCGCCTTCCAGGGCTGGCAGCGCCTTTCGCACGGGCCTTCGGTGCAGGCGGCGGTGGAAACGGCGCTGTCTTTCGTGGCCAACCACCCGCTGGACGTGGTCTGCGCTGGCCGCACCGACAGCGGCGTGCATGCGCGCTGCCAGGTGGTGCATCTGGACACGGCGTCCGGCCGCACGCCGTTCGCGCTGCAGCAGGGCGGCAACAGCCGCCTGCCCGACAGCGTCGCAATCCTGTGGTGCCAACCGGTGCCGCAGGATTTCCATGCCCGCTATGCCGCGCGCGCACGCCGCTACCGCTATACCTTGCTCAACCGACGCACCCGCCCGGCCATCCATCGCGACACGCTGACCTGGGAGCGGCACCCGCTGGACGCCCCGGCCATGCATCGCGCCGCCCAGGCCCTGGTGGGCGAGCATGACTTCAGCGCCTTCCGCACGGTGCATTGCCAGGCGCCGCACCCCAACCGAAACGTCCACGAGATCAGCGTGCGCCGCGAGGACGACCGGGTGGTGATTGAAGTGCAGGCCAACGCCTTCCTGCACCACATGGTCCGCAATTTCGTCGGAAGCCTGCTGCCGGTGGGGCGCGGCGAACAGCCCGAAGCGTGGCCGGGTGAACTGCTGCTGGGCCGCGATCGCGCGGTGGCCGGTCCCACCGCGCCTTCCAGCGGCTTGGTTTTCCTGGGCCCGCGCTATCCGGCGTCGTGGTCGTTGCCGGCCGAGGTAACGCTCTGAGCGTTGGTTTCATCGCGCCTGCACAGCATCCGCACGCCCAGACCCTACAATGACCCATGCGCACTAGGATCAAATTTTGCGGCCTCACCCGTCCCGGTGACGTCCGCCTGGCGGTGGAGCTGGGCGTGGACGCGCTGGGCTTCGTGTTCGCGGCCGCCAGTCCGCGCCGGCTGGCTGCCGACCAGGTTGAATCGCTGCGGCAAGTCGCGCCACCGCTGGTGGACGTGGTGGCGCTGTTCATGGACAACCCCGGCAGCGAGGTGGTCGCGGCCATCCGCGCGCTCAGGCCCAGCATGCTGCAGTTCCACGGCAGCGAAGACGACGCCTTCTGCCGCGGTTTCGGGCTGCCCTTCATCAAGACAGTGGCGATGGGGCAGGGGCCCGCCGATGCGGTCCTGGCGCGGAAACGCTACCCTTCGGCCAGTGCCTTCCTGCTCGACGGCCACGGCCCGGGCCAGCCCGGCGGCCGCGGCGAACGCTTCGACTGGAGCACCATCCCGCCGCTCGGCCGGCCCGTGTTCCTGGCGGGCGGCCTGGCCCCGGGCAACGTTGGCCAGGCCATCCGCACCGCAAGCCCGTATGCGGTGGACGTGTCCAGTGGCATCGAGAGCGCGCCGGGCACCAAGGACGGCGAAAAAATGCAGCAGTTCGTAGACGAGGTTAGACGTGCAGACCGCAACGCCCAGCAATGACATCCCCATGGCCGCCGACATCGCCGACTTCGGCGCCTGGCCGGACGCCGCGGGACACTTCGGCCGCTATGGCGGCGTGTTCGTTTCCGAAACCCTGATCGGGCCGCTGCGCGAGCTCGAGGCGGCCTACGACAAGTACAGCAAGGACCCGCAGTTCCTGGCCGAACTGCGCCACGACTATCGCCACTACGTCGGCCGGCCCAGCCCGATCTACGAAGCCGTGCGGCTGTCGGAATACGTGGGCGGCGCGCGCATCCTGCTCAAGCGCGAAGACCTCAACCACACCGGCGCGCACAAGATCAACAACACCATCGGCCAGGGCATGCTGGCCAAGCGAATGGGCAAGACCCGCATCATCGCCGAGACCGGCGCCGGCCAGCACGGCGTGGCCAGCGCCACCGTGGCCGCGCGCCTTGGCCTGGAGTGCGTGGTGTACATGGGCTCCACCGACGTCGAGCGCCAGGCGCCGAACGTGTTCCGCATGAAGCTGCTGGGCGCCACCGTGGTGCCGGTGACCTCGGGCAGCAAGACGCTCAAGGACGCGCTCAATGAAGCGATGCGCGACTGGGTCACCAACGTGCACGACACCTTCTACATCATCGGCACCGTGGCCGGCCCGCACCCGTACCCCAAGCTGGTGCGCGACTTCAACGCCGTGGTCGGCAAGGAAGCGCGCGCGCAGATGCTGGAGGAATACGGCCGCCTGCCCGACGCCATCACCGCCTGCGTGGGCGGCGGCAGCAACGCCATCGGCATGTTCCATGCGTTCCTCAACGACCGCGGGGTAGCCATCATCGGTGCCGAGGCGGCGGGCGACGGCATTGCCACCGGGCGCCATTCGGCGTCGCTGGTGGCGGGTCGGCCGGGCGTGCTGCACGGCAACCGCACCTACGTGATCTGCGACGACGACGGCCAGATCACCGAGACGCATTCCATCTCCGCCGGCCTGGACTATCCCGGCGTTGGCCCCGAGCACGCCTTCCTCAAGGACAGCGGCCGCGCCAGCTACGTCGGGGTGACCGACGACGAGGCGATGGAGGCCTTCCACCTGCTGGCGCGCAAGGAAGGCATCCTGGCGGCGCTGGAGTCGGCCCATGCCATCGCCCAGGCCATGAAGATCGCCCGCGACATGCCCAAGGACGGCCTGGTGCTGTGCAACCTTTCGGGCCGCGGCGACAAGGACATCTTCACCATCGCCAAGCGAGAGGGCATCGTCCTGTGAGCACGCGTATCGCCGTCCGCTTCGAAGCCCTGCGTGCCGCCGGCCGCAAAGCCCTCGTGCCGTTCATCACTGCCGGCGATCCGTCGCTGGAGGCCACCGTTCCGGTGATGCACGCGCTGGTGCGGGCGGGCGCCGACGTCATCGAGCTGGGCGTGCCGTTCTCCGACCCGATGGCCGACGGCCCGGTGATTCAGCGAAGCTCCGAGCGTGCGATCGAGCGCGGCGCCGGCCTGCGCTACCTGTTTGAATCCGTCGCCCGTTTCCGCCGCGACGACGCCACCACGCCCGTGGTGCTGATGGGTTACCTGAACCCGGTGGAGATGCGCGGCGCGAAGGCGTTCGGCCAGGCCGCGGCCGAGGCAGGCGTGGACGGCATCCTGCTGGTGGACCTGCCGCCGGAAGAGGCCGGTCCCACCCGCGCCGCGTTCAATGCGGCCGGCCTGCAGCTGATCTCGCTGGCCGCACCCACCACCACGCCCGACCGCCTGGCGCGCCTGGCAACCGAGTCGCAGGGCTACCTGTATTACGTGTCCTTCGCCGGCGTGACCGGTGGCGGCCAGCTCGACACGGCGGCGGTGCTGATCAAGGCCGGCGACCTGCGGGCGATGTCGAACGTGCCGGTGCTGGTGGGCTTTGGCATCCGCGACGGGGCCTCGGCCGCGGCGCGGGCGCCCGCGGCCCCCCGGGGGGGGGGGGGGCGTTGGCGGGGGGGTGGGCGTTGGGGGCCCCCCCCCCCCGGGGACCCCCCCCCCGCGGGCCCC
>NZ_JAIBFH010000217.1 GCF_019459675.1 Arenimonas sp. | reverse complement strand
TGGTCGAGCAAGAAGCGGATGCTGCGCAGGACGTCGTTGTTGATCATGGCTTTGCAGGGGCTGGCGATGCCGGCCAGCCGCCGGGGGCGGCCATTATGGACCACCCCGGCCGTGGCGCGGGCGCTGGCGGCCGGGCGCGCCGGCGCGCTGGCCGAGCTGGCGCCGGTGCAGTGCAGTTTCCTGCTGATGCCCTACATGCACAGCGAATCGGCGGCCATCCACGTGCTTGCCGACACGCTGTACCGCGACCACGCCCCGGCGACCAACCACGAGTTCGAACTCAAGCACAAAGCCATCATCGACCGCTTCGGCCGCTACCCGCACCGCAACGCCATCCTCGGGCGCGAGCCCACGCCCGAAGAAACCGCCTTCCTGCAGCAGCCGGGCTCAAGCTTCTGACGACCCCGGTGCCGGGCGGCTACGGCCACGGCCCGGGTGGTCCATAATGGCCGCCCCCGGCCGCTGGCCGGCATCGCCAGCCCCTGGAAAGCCATGATCAACAACGACGTCCTGCGCAGCATCCGCTTCATGCTCGACCTGGGCGACAACAAGATCGTCGAGATCGCGCAGCTGGCCAACGCCGGCTTCGAGCTCGACAAGTCCGAAGTGCAGGCCTACCTGAAGAAGGAAGGCGAAGCGGGCTTTGCCGAATGTCCCGACCTGGTGCTGTCGCACTTCCTCGACGGCCTGGTGATCCACTACCGCGGCCCCGGCAGCGAAGCCGACAAGCGCCCGGTGGAAAAGCGCGTCAGCAACAACCTGGTGCTGAAGAAACTGCGCGTGGCCTTCGAGTTCAAGGACGCCGACATGCACCAGGTCTTCCAGGACGCCGGCTTCCCGGTGTCCAAGCCCGAACTGTCGGCGCTGTTCCGCGCGCCCGGGCACAAGAACTTCCGCCTGTGCGGCGACCAGATGCTGCGCAACTTCCTCAAGGGCCTGACGCTGCGCTTCCGCGGAGAGTAACGTTGGCACCAGGACCGTGCGGCGGGCGACCCCGCGGTCACTGACGCGCCAGCCACTCCGCCAGCCGCTGCTCGAAGTACGTCCGCTCGTCGGCATAGATGTCATGCACGCAGCGGTCGCAGCCGCTGTCGCAGCAGTCCGACGGCAGCGGCTTCTCCGGCGGCACGGGCGGTGGGTCGCGCTCCAGGTCACTCATGCCGGCATGATAGCCGACGCCTGTTGCGCGCCACGATGGCGGGTACCCGCGCTCAGGTCGCCGCCAGGTGCACCCCCGCCACCGCACGCCCGGACGGATCGGCTGCGGCGGCGAACGCCGGGTCCCAGGCAATGGCCGCCGGTGACGAACAGGCGATGGATTTTCCGCCGGGTATGGTTTTCGCGCAGGCGTCGCCGGGGAACTCGCGCTCGAACAGTTCGCGGTACCAGTAGGCTTCCTTGGTCTGCGGCGGGTTCACCGGGAAGCGCAGCGGGGCCTGGGCCAGCATCGAGTCGCTGACGTGCGCTTCCGCGTGCGCCTTGAGGCCATCGATCCAGCCGTAGCCGACGCCGTCGCTGAACTGTTCCTTCTGGCGCCACAGGATTTCATCGGGCAACACGCCGGTGAAGGCTTCACGCAGCACGGCCTTCTCCATGCGGCCCTTGCCGGCCATCTTGTGCGCGGCGTCCATGGACATCGCCAGGTCCATGAACTCCAGGTCCAGGAAGGGCACGCGCGCCTCAACGCCCCAGGCCATCATCGCCTTGTTGGCGCGCAGGCAGTCGTAGAGGTGCAGCGCGTCGAGCTTGCGCACCGTTTCTTCATGGAAAGCGCGGGCGTCGGGCGCCTTGTGGAAGTACAGGTAGCCACCGAAGATTTCGTCGGCGCCTTCGCCGCTGAGCACCATCTTCACCCCCATGGCCTTGATGCGCCGCGCCAGCAGGTACATCGGCGTGGACGCGCGCACGGTGGTGACGTCGTAGCTTTCGATGTGGCGGATCACGTCGGGCAGCGCGTCCAGGCCCTCTTCAAAGCGGTAGGTGTAACCGTGGTGCACCGTGCCCAGCGCCTTGGCCGCCACTTCGGCCGCGGCCAGGTCGGGTGAACCCACCAGGCCGATCGCGAACGAATGCAGGCGCGGCCACCACGCCTCGCCGCGATCGTCGTCTTCCACGCGCTGGCGGGCGAAGCGCGCCGCGCAGGCCGCCACCAGCGACGAGTCCAGCCCGCCCGACAGCAGCACGCCGTAGGGCACGTCGGTCATCAGCTGGCGGTGCACGGCCTGTTCGAAGCCCGCGCGCAGCGCCTCGGGCGACACCACCACGCCCTGGGTGGCCTCGTAGTCCCGCCAGGGCCGCTGATGGAAGGCCACCAGCGTGCCGGTGGCGCTGTCGAACACGTGGCCCGGCGGGAACGGCGCCACGTCGGCGCAGTGCCGCGCCAGCGCCTTCATCTCGGAGGCCACCCACAGGCGACCGTCGGCGTCGTGGCCCCAGTACAGCGGGCACACGCCCATCGGGTCGCGGGCGATGAGATAACGGCCCTGCGCCGCATCCCACAGCGCGAAGGCGTAGATGCCGTTGAGCCTGCCGATGCCGTCGGCGCCCGATTCGCGGTACAGGGCGTTGATCACTTCACAGTCCGAGCCGGTCTGGAAATCGTAGGGCTGGGTAAGCGCACGCTCCAGCTCGCGGTGGTTGTAGATTTCGCCGTTCACCGCCAGCGCCAGCTCGCCGTCGGCCGAGCGCAGCGGCTGGGCGCCGCCGGCGGGGTCCACGATGGCCAGGCGCTCGTGCACCAGCACGCAGTGGGCATGGGTGTACACGCCCGACCAGTCCGGTCCGCGGTGGCGCTGGCGCGCCGACAGCGACAGGGCCAGCGGCCGCAGCGGGGCCAGGTCGGCGCCCGGCCGCAGGTCGAATATTCCGAGGATCGAACACATGGGCTTACTCCGGTGGGTCGTTTCAATGGCGCAAAAGGAAACGGGCCCCCCCCGTGAATTGGGGGCGGGGGGGGGGGGGGGGGGGGGGGGGGGGCG